>CAZUYF010000020.1:0-17127 GCA_964624675.1 uncultured bacterium | reverse complement strand
AATATGGTGTCAACTGAATTGAGGATAACTTCATCGGATATGGGCTTATTCATCTTCTGCCTCATTGATTCCGTGCCCGCTTCGGGGGCAATAGTAACCCTGCCGGTAATTCCGCGGCTGTCTTTAAGCCGGCTTATGGTATCCGGTCTCATCGATGGCCTGCCAATGGATACATGATGCTTTTCACTAAGCATATCCATCCCGCTCAGGAGCAGAGACAGATGGGAATAATCGGAGAGTGAAAGAGTCAGAAGACCGGATTTCTCCCATCCTGTGGATGTGAGGATACTATCCAGGAGGTCTATCACCTCATCGGGCGATCTCTCCCGGACCGGCCTGTAAAGCTGTGAGGCCTGGCAGAATCTGCACCCTCTGGTACAGCCTCTGGCAATCTCAATAACGGCTCTGTCCTGCGATACTTTCGAATTCGGAACCAGCTGTTCAATCGGAGCATATTCCATTCGGAGGGATTCAATCCTCTGAATCTCCACCTGTTTCTTTCCCAGGAATGGAACGTATACTCCGGGAATCTCTGCGGCCTTTTTCAGACGTTCGGTTCGGGAGCCGGCACCCGCAAGAATTCTGAACAGGTCAACTCCCTTCTCCTCTACCTCACCCAGAAAGAAAATATCCGCAAAGGGAGCAAGAGGGAGAGGATTTCCCAGGCCGCCGCCTCCAAAGAGAATGACAGGAGCATTTTCATCCCGGTCGATGCTGCGAAGGGGTAATCTCATTCTGGTTATCAGATGAAGCACATTCGTGTACAGAACCTCCGAGGAAATACTGAAACCCACAATCCTGCTTAGACGGACAGGATCGTATCCTTCAAGATCAACCCAGTCCAGGTTCTCCCTGCCTATTATCTCATCCAGATCAGGAGCAGGACAGAAAGCTCGTCTGACATCGAATTGTCCGCTTGAGAGCAGAATATGCCTGAGAATCACAAGTCCGAAATTGGACATGCCCAGTTCGTATATATCTGGATATACAAGTGTGACCCTTGGCTTTCCATTCAAGCCGGCATCAAGGTTCCATTCACCCCCGGTATACTGCTGAGGTCTTTGTACCTTCGATAGGAATCGAGCGTAGGGATGGTCAGTGCAGATCAAATTTGTAACGGAGCAGGCAGATCGATCTTCTGGGAAACCGGGTTTGCAAGAAGGCCATGATCCCTGTAAGTGGAGACAGTCAGTTCCAGAACTCTACTTCTGGCATTATCGTAGGATATTCCGGGAGCAAAACCAAAACGCCATAGAACCGAACAGAGAACTCCATCAACCTCGGAGCTGTTTCTGCGAAGGATCGCTGTCCAGTTTTCAGAAACACTGTCGATTCGGTCAGTTACCCGGACATCGATCCAGATCATACTGTCATCTGACTGGTCATCAGGATCACCCGATTCATCTATGAAGGACCATGTCTGCTTGTTAGGATTAACAATATCATGGTAGCGGGACACAATACCGTTGATGGTTTCTCTGTCCTGGCGCGGGTTCATGAAGCACCAGTAATCGTACCGCTGCAGACTGTCAGGACAGGTTTCGGGATATATCCGCCTGAAAGTTGACATGGCGGTCATGGCCGCCGGATCGGGGGATTTCAATCTGACGATAATCGAGATATTTCCCATGCTAACGTTCCCCTCTGAAAAAATCAGCCAGGCTCGTGAAGAAAAGTGATCCGGGACCTTTTGAGGAAGCATAGGACCCGGAACGGAGTGACTGAGTCCTGCGGTCGCCCCATTCTCCGGGAAGGGATGGGGGAAGCTGCCACAGCCAGAAAGCCCTTTCCGGATGGGGCATCATTGCCAGTACATTGCCGCGGTCGTTCATTACTCCGGCCAGGTTAAGGAAAGAACCGTTCGGGTTAACCGGATAATCACCTGATTCATTTCCCTTTTCATCACAGTATTTCAGGGCTGCACTGCTCTCGGCTCTTCCATGGTTCTCCTCTGAGAAAACAAACCTTCCCTCGGCATGGGCGATTGGCAGAGGGATGATTCCGTTAATTCCAAGCCATGGACAGATCTGCTGTGCCCTGGCAGTGGTACGAAGAAATATCCACCTGCTTAGGTAACCGCTGCGTCCGCAGATATGGTTCGCCGCAAGGGCTGATTCAATTCTTCCCTTCTCCCACCCCGGGACCATACCGCTTTCCACAAGTATCTGGGCACCGTTGCATATACCCAGAACAGGTTTACCGTCTTCAGCCTCGCTGAAAACCAGATCCATTATTCTTTCCTTTGCGGCCACAGCTCCGGCACGAACCCTGTCCTGAAAGGAAAACCCACCGGGAAGTACGTAAGCGTCCGACTGAGAATCCTTCAGCTCCCGCCATTGATTCCACCTGTAAATACGACTGTCCATTTCGCTGTTCCTGATCACCCGCTTCGTTTCGTATTCGCAGTTTGATCCTGGAAACTGAATTACCGCAACAAGAGGAACGGACTTCATTCCGCTACCTCCTCTCTCCAGATAATTCTGTCGAGCCTGTTGGCATGATCTTCAAGTATCTCCATCAGATCCATTCTCCAACGGGACGCAGCAATACTGAATTCATCCGTCACCTTTCCAGCCACGGAAAGGAATTCCGGTTTATTTTCTATCGCATCCCAGGACTCCCGGGACATTTCAATGAGATAACCCGGTGTTTCGGAATAGAGTTCAACAGAATCCAGCATATCAGTATCGAAAAGAATTCCCCTTCTGGCGTCAGGCCGTGAGGCAATGGCCATTTCCGCAGCTGCCAGTATCATTCCCCCGTCCGATATATCATGTACGGCTTCCGATATACCCGCTTCGCAGCATTTGAGTACGAACCTGGCCATGTCCCGTTCGAGTTTCCCCCTGAATGCAGGGACTCTTCCTCCTCTGTGACCAATACATGTTCTATAGTATAGGCTGCCCCCGAGCTCATCCTTCCTGTCACCCACCAGGATGATAAGGTTTCCGGATGTCTTGAGGGATATATCGGTGGATTTTGTAAAATCATCAATCCTTCCGAAGACTGCGACTATGGGAGAGGGGGGAATAGCACCCCCGTTCGATGACTGATTGTAAAAACTGACATTACCTGAAACAATTGGAAGAGGATCCTCCCCTTCCAGGCCAAGTTCGCTGCAGGCAGCAGCAATTCCCTCCACACCCTGGCGGAATTGCCAGAATACATCGGCTTTTTCAGGGTTTCCGTAATTCAGGCAATCCGTAGCTGCAATAGGAGTGGCTCCGGTAGCTACAACGTTTCTGACGGCTTCTCCAACGGCGTGGGCTCCCGCAAGAAAGGGGTCAAGCTCACCGATCCAGGGATTGCCGTCTCCCGAGACAGCCAATCCCGCCCTGCATCCGGGCAAGGGAACGGTAACGCAGGCATCGGCCTCACCGGGTCTGAAATGCGTAGTACCCTGAACCTCACTGTCGTAATAACTCCACACGGGAGACCTGCTGGCACCGTCAACAGATAACAGCATTCTTTTCAGATCCAGAGGGGGATCGCAGGGTCTGAAATCCGGTTCGATCATGGGTACGGGGGATGGTTCCCAGTTCCTGTCGTAGATAATTCCCTCGGTGATGTATTCAACCGGAGTGTTGGCGACTTCCCTGCCCCGGTGGAGAACCCTGTAAAATGGTTCAGCGGTGAATGTACCGATGACAGTAGCGCCTGCTCCGGGAAACAATCGGGGCATTTCGTATTTTTCATTGTAAATCTCAAGAACCTCGGCTGATATACGCTCAGGTACGGCAAGCCCGTACCGTTCCTGGGTTTCGGCGCAAGCAATAACCTCTGAAGGCAGATCATGGATGGATACGGGAACCAGATCAAGGTTCACTTCAATACCAAGATTTCCATGAGCCGCAAGTTCGCTGGTGACACAGGCTATCCCGCCGGCGCCCAGATCCTTGAATCCGAATTTGATCCCCCTGTCAAAAAGGAAATCCAGTACATCCAGATTAGCCTCGGAAAGCACTCTTTTCAGGAACGGGTCAGCAACCTGAACGGCTCCCTTTTCGGATTCGTCTTCAAGATCGGCTGAGGCGAACGTGGCTCCGCCGAAACCGGTATCATCGGTAGGCTTTCCCACTAGGATTAGAACGTACTGCTCTTCATGAGCCTGGGGGGGAACGAAGCTGTGTACAATTCTGTCATGCCTAACAAAACCAAGGGAAACAACGTTAACAAGGCAGTTGTCATCGTAGCCTTCATGGAATCTAGTATCACCACCCAGGTTGGGTACACCAAGAGCGTTACCGTATTTCCAGATGCCTTCTACAACACCGCGGCAGATAGCCCTTGTCTTCTCCCCTGAATCACCCAGAGGATCTCCGAATCGCAGCAGGTCAAGGGAACCTGTCACTCTGGCACCCATGCAGTATACGTCACGAACGATACCACCTATTCCGGTGGCTGCACCTTCAACCGGGAGAACCTGTGAAGGATGATTATGACTCTCATGGGCAACAACAAGATCCCAGGAGTAACCGTCATGATCGGTGAATTTAACGATTCCGGCATCCTCTCCCGGTCCTACAACTACAGAGGATGCATGGGTAGGAAGCAGTTTCAATACAGATCTGGAGCTTTTATAGGAGCAGTGTTCGCTCCACATAGTATCAAAGAGGTGCAGTTCAAGAGGTGTGGGCATTCTACCCACGTAACCGGCGAGCTTCTCGGCTTCTTCAAGTGTCATGGCCAGGCTGCGATGCCTGATGGCTTCTTTCAGTTCATCCCGGAGGTTCATCAATCCCTTTCGTTAATACTGGTGATCAGCCAAGGGAGGAGATGAATGCCTTGTGCTCAAGGTTATCGAGGACATCGTCCAGGATTTCATCCTTACCTGCTTCTATTATCAGGTATCTGAGGCGGACTGAGCCGAGGGGTTCTCCGGCATCATTCTGAAGCTTCGGAAGTTCATCCAGCAGCTTCTGCATCACATTCTCCATGCCATCCTGGTTGGTTCCGGGAAGCAGGAGAGTAATTTTATCAGTTCCTGTCCGGAGGGCAATATCAATATTTCTCATGGTTGCTTTTAGATGGTTAGAGCCTATTGACATGAACTCCCTTGCGCGGAAACGGTCATCAATGCTGCCACGTTCGATAACAAGGTCGACAATAGCGAGAGCACTATCGAACCTTCTTACTCTCTCAAGTTCCTGAGTAAGAACAGGTTTCAATCTTCCCTTGCCCGGTAATCCTGTGTCCGGATCCATATCCGAAGCGGATTCGAACCTGCCAAGAAGCCGAATTCCCTCAAGTGCTGCCGCGCCAACCGCCGCTATCGAGACCAGTCTTTCCTTTGGCAGAATGGCTGTTAACGGAACATCAACAAGGCAGATCACACCGTACAGAACGCCCTGGGACATCATAGGTGTTGCTATGTCGGGCAAAAAATCAGGTATAGCGGTTTTTTCGAGTCTCGTCTTTGTGAGTTCACTCTCTTTCTCAAGGTTCTTCTTCTCAAAGACCATACCAGTTTCCGCAACGAATCCCACGTGTCCATCCCCGACATTCACAACCAGAGGCTGTTTCAGAATGTCTCCAAGTCCTTCGAGGTAGACAAGTCCAAGTTTCCCACCCCTGACGTCTGCAAGGAATACTGCGATCCTTTCGCAGCCGGTGAGTTTTTTCATTGCCCTTGCCAGAAGGCTGGCCAGTTCATCCGGAGTTCTGGCAGAGAATATCATCTTGACAAGATCCGGGAAGATAATCGTCAGACCTTTGTGTTTTTTTATCTCCAGATCGAATCTTGTATGATTCGCGTCAGCTTCCTGCTGCTGGTATCGAAGTGAGGTTACTTCATTCCTCAATGAAACTATCCGTTCATCATAATCCGCAGCGTTCTTTCTGTTCCGGGTCATCAGAATGAGACCCACAATCAGCGATCCAAGTGCAAGACCTGCTATAATACCTGGTACCATTTATATCGCCCTCCCAACGAAGTCATTCATCTTCATTTATCAGACCAAGTCTGTTAAGGGTATTATTCTCATTTCGAAGGTGATATTCAAGGGCGCATCTTCTTTTGATAGTATCAGCGGTGAGATACTCACCAATCAGGGGATCGATCTTCGCCATATCAAGAAATCCCTTACCACTCTCGATAGCGCTCATCGCCACATTCTGAACAAGCCTGTATGCTTCCTCCCTGGTTAGGCCGGCATCAATAAGCGCAAGCATTATCGTCTGGGAATGGAACCTGTCACCCGCGGAATCAATATTCCCCGCAACAGCTTCAGGAAGCACTCTCAGACCGGATACCATTGAGACCGCTTTTCTGAGCGCATAGAGAGATATACCACAGGCGTCCGGGAAAATAAAACGCTCTGCGGACGAGTGACTGATATCCCGTTCATGCCATAGAACCGAATTCTCGAGGGAAGGAATAAGATATCCCCTTAACATTCTGGCAAGACCGCAAAGACGTTCGCTGATAATAGGGTTCCTTTTATGGGGCATGGCGCTGGAACCCTTCTGGCCCTTTCCGAAGGATTCCTCCACCTCCCCGACCTCCGATCTCTGAAGGTGTCTTATCTCGGTTCCAAGCCTTTCGAGCAAACCACCTAATGCTGCAAGGGCATATATAAAGTCCGCATGCCTGTCTCTGGCTACTACCTGTGTCGCAACATTCTCAATACCTATTCCAAGCCTGCCGCATACGTATTCCTCAATTGAAGGGTCGAGGTGAGCGTAGGTTCCAACCGCCCCCGACAGTTTGCCGACACATGCTGATCTCAGCCCCTCTTCCAGCCGCCTGCGTACTCTCAGATATTCGGAATAGAAACCGGCGAACTTCAAGCCGAGTGTGGTTGGTTCGGCGAACATTCCATGGCTTCTTCCAATACACACGATACCCCGGGTTCTTTTGACAAGACTCTTGAGGGCTTCTCCCAGGGCATCCAGCTCATGCATGATGAGTTCTCCGCTGTCCTTAATCTGCGTGGCAAGACATGTATCAAGTATGTCACTGGATGTCATACCGTAATGAATGTGCCTTGATTCTGGGCCCAGGCTTTCTGAAACACTTGTAAGGAAAGCAATAACATCGTGGCGTACGATTTTTTCGATCTCAATTGCACGTTCTACATCAAAGGAAGCATTCTTCCTTATCAGTTCAAGGTCTTCATCCGGGACATCCCCTGATTCAGCTCTGGCCTCGACTGCGAGCAACTCTATCTTGAGCCATCGGGAATACCTGGATGAAATCGTCCAGATCTCACTCATTTCAGGAATCGAGTAACGTTCTATCATTGAGACCCCCTCAAATCCCCCGGGGAATTGGTATGCAGCAGAAACAAGGGACACAGGTAATATATCATGGAAGTACCGTTCCGGAAGTTAACGGACCATAGATCCAGGCAAAAAGGGACATACTCGGGATATAAATTCTGTACCAGTCATCAAGCCCTCCGGTTACCTGCAGAGAATCTCCCTCTCGAACCTGTCCGAGAATCCCATACTCCGTTCCGGGTCCGGATCGGAGATTGACAATTCTGCCGGTTACCGTGATAAGATTCCATGCAGCATGAGGTTCACTTCGATTTTCCCCTTCGGGCAGTACAGTGCTGCTGTCACTGCATGAGAAAAGTATAATAGAAACGAGAAACAGACATGCAGATACATATTTTCTGATCATTTTCATCCTCACCACGTTCCAGCACATATCAACACTGGAAGAACTCCAGCGGCAAACAGGCTTCCATCTGCAATGGCTCTCTTTAAGAATTCCGAGGGAAAGGGGGTTCTTGCGAGGATCAGAAATCCTGCGGCAAGAAGCAGAGGCCCCGGAAAGAACGCTGCCGCATTGAGGGGAAGATAACCCGATGCAATACCTGCTGCCAGAAGAACCGATGCCAGTGAAAAGCAAAGCCAGAACAGCCGAACACTCAATGACCTTCCGGCATGGATGGGGATTGTATCCATTCCCATCAACGCATCACCTTGCAGATCAACAAGATCTGCAAGCAAACACCTGCTCAGAAACAGAAAGAACAGGACAGCTGCCCAGATCACAATTCCCGGTGTAATTGCTGCACCGGCTGATATGTATCCTGGCAGAAATGCAAGAAGAAAAGACCACGCTCCGGCGAACATCAGGTCCCTCGAACCGGGAAGGGACCGGAGCCCCCGGAATGGATAGACTTTGCGAATGAGCGGGATGGTATATAAGAGAAAAAGTGCCAGCATCACTCCGAGTACGGCAGGCCATAATGGATTAAGAAAGAGCGACAGTGTGAGGGAACCTGCGAAAGCGAACATTGCACTGACGTTAAGGAACCTGCGGTGGGATATTAAGAATTCCTGCCTTCGCAATCTTGATGGGTGAGAATATCCGGATTCAAGCACCGAGGTTACAGTATGAACCCCATACAGGAAAAAGGATGCAGCTAAAGCCGGAAGCAGCCAGTTCGAACTGTTCAGAATGCATGCCCCGGCGGCTCCAAGTATGAAGGTCAGGGGAATAACATGAACATTCCCGAAAATCATACTCTGGAGCAGTTTCCATGCCTTTCCCGCTCTGAGAGTACCCCCCTGTATCTCCAGAAGCTTTTCCCTTACTTTTCTTATGCTCCAGCTGGGAGTAGACGATCCTGCGGTAAGGAGAACGTTTTCATATTTTCTCAGTTCATCGGCATCAAGTTCTTCATGGGTCTCGATATGGTACGAAGGAAGGCCTTCTTCCCTGGCTATCTCAACAAGTCTGGCAGTATTGGCACTGTTCCTGCCTCCAACAACAACAACGCAATCCACTTTGTCACACATCTTCCGCAGCTCATCCTGTCTGAGGCTGGTTGAATCGCAGATGGTGAAAGCATACTCCAGATCCGGATATTTATCCTGAAGAACATTTTTTGTTTTCTCGAATGTCTCGGTATTCTGAGTGGTCTGTGACATTAGAAAAGGTCTGGAAATGCCTGAGAGAGCGGCAATCTCATCCGGTCCCGAAATAACCCGTGCCCGGTCTCCTCCGTACGACAGAATGGATCTGACTTCCTGATGCTGTGAATCACCGAGTATTATGACATCGTAACCTTCCCTGCTTTTCTTCCTGGCTACCGCAAGAGCGCTGCCGACCCTCGGACAGGTCAAGTCTCTGATTTTCAGAGGAAGCGGTTTCAACTGCTTTCGTCTCTCCAGCGTTGTTCCATGAGTTCTTAGAAAGAGAGTGCCACCGTTCATATTCTCCGGGGTCTCGCATATGCTTACACCCCGTTCAGCAAGAGCGCGGAGGACCTGAGGGTTATGAACCAGTTCCCCGTAAACCGCATAGGGATCATTGCCTTTCTTCAGTTCGGCCAGAACCATATCAACAGCCCGGCGGACACCCCAGCAGAAACCAGCTGTATGAGCGGTTATTACGCTCAAAACCCCTCTCCCTTCACAGATACAGAGTTCAAGGTTAACATAACTTCATTTTTCTCATTACATCTCTGTATTGAGCGGCTTTTTCAAAATCGAGCTTCTCTGCCGCTTCCAGCATCTTCCGCTCAAGATACACTATGGCCTCCTCGGGAGTCCCCGGTATATCCGCAGTGATTTCCTTCTCATCTTCGGATGATCTGAAAATATCCGCAATACTGGTTGCACTGATGATCTCACTTCGCGATTTACGAATACTCTGGGGCGTGATATTGTTATCCTTATTGTACTTCAGCTGAATATCCCTTCTTCTACCGGTCTCACTGATTGCGAACTCCATGGAATCCGTGATCCTGTCAGCGTAAAGAATAACGCGTCCGGCAAGGTTCCGGGCGGCTCTTCCAGCCGTCTGAACCAGGCTGGTTCTTGACCTTAGAAATCCCTCTTTGTCGGCGTCCAGTATCGCAACAAGTGAAACTTCCGGCAGGTCAAGCCCTTCTCGCAGAAGGTTCACACCTATCAGAACATCGAATTCCGCAAGCCTCAGTTCCCTTAGAATTGAGACTCGCTCCAGGGCATCAACTTCGCTGTGTATGTACCTGGACTTAATGGAGAGGTCCTCAAAGAAGGAAGTCAGTTCTTCAGCCATCTTCTTTGTCAGCGTTGTTACAAGCACCCTTCCACCGGATTCAACAGCTTCTCTTACCTCTCCGACAAGATCATCTATCTGAGTTGAAGCGGGACGGACTATCATCTCGGGGTCAACAAGGCCCGTGGGTCTTACAATCTGCTGTACTACCCTTGCAGAACGCTCAAGTTCATATACAGCAGGAGTCGCTGACATACATATCTTCTGTCCTGTGATACCGATAAATTCCTCAAGATAGAGAGGGCGGTTATCCAGTGCTGAAGGAAGACGGAAGCCGTTATTAACCAGCGTTTCCTTCCTGGATCTGTCACCTTTGTACATTGCGGACAGCTGCGGGATTGTCCTGTGGGATTCATCGATGAAAACGAGCATGCCACCCTCGGGGAAGTAATCGATAAGACAGGATGGCCGCTCCCCCTTCTTCCTGCCGGATATGTGTCTGCTGTAATTCTCGACTCCGCTGCAGTAACCTGTTTCCGCAAGCAGTTCTATATCGTATCTGGTTCTGGACTCAAGCCGTTGCGCTTCAAGAAGTTTACCTTCGTATTTGAACTCAGCCAGAGTCTCCTCAAGTTCCCTCTCTATTCTGCCTATGGCGAGGTTGAGCTCCCGCTCGGACGTTACGAAGTGCCTTGCCGGATAAATGCTGATCTCCTGCAGATCTTCGAGTACTGCCCCCGTCAGATGATCGATTCTCCTGATGCTGTCTATCATGCTTCCGAAGAATTCCACCCTTGCCGCCATGCGTCCATAGGCAGGCACAACATCCACAACATCACCCCTGACCCTGAATCTCCCCCGGGAAAGGGCGACATCGTTCCTTGCATAACGCATTTCAACAAGTTCCATCAGAAACCTGCCCGGATCAAGTTTCATTCCTGTGGAAATACTGAGGCTGCTTGAGGCGAAGGTTGACGGATTTCCAAGGCCGTAAATGCAGCTGACTGATGCTACTACTATCACATCTTTCCTTGACAGCAGAGATGTGGTTGCGCGCAATCTGAGCCTGTCCAGCTCCTCGTTGAGATCAACATCCTTTTCGATGAATGTGTCCGTGGTGGGAATGTAGGCTTCCGGCTGATAATAATCGTAATAGCTTACAAAATACTCCACTGCGGCATCGGGAAAGAATCCTCTCAACTCGCTGTAAAGCTGAGCGGCCAGAGTTTTGTTATGGCTGACGACCAGAACGGGTTTGTCCATTTTCTGGATAATCCCCGCCATTGTAAAGGTCTTACCGGAACCTGTAACACCCAGAAGGGTCTGCCACTTGTCACCCTCGTCCAGACCGATTACAAGTTCTCTAATTGCATTCGGCTGATCTCCGGATGGCTTGTAATCACTGACAAGGTTGAAAACCGGCATTTATCCCTTCAGCGCGGACAGTGCAATCTCGAAAGCGGAAGCAGGGCTGGAAATACCCCAGTTGTCAAGAACCGCCGGGTGCAATTCCCCGATAACTCCTGAAACTCGGCCATCGATGATTATTGAAGCACATCTTCCGGGGATGAACCTCTCATCATCAATATCAGCAAGAGATAGTCCAACAGCTCTCGAGTGACAGAGAGAACCTATTATCGAATGAGCGTCTCCGAAATCAGCTTTATTGCCGCAGATCAGACAGGCCAGCAATATTTCGGTTCGGCAGTATCCGTCTTCACAGGCAGTGAGTACCTCTCCTGTCTCGAAGATCCTGTGTGGATACGCCGCATGCGCGCTTGTACTTTCCACTTCAAGCAATCCTGGAAGAAGGGTATTCCTGACAACACCGTACTCCGCTGTCATGGGATTCGCAATACTGACAGGATCGCTCGGTGTCCGGGTAGAATCCTTAACCTTAACTCTGCTTGTAAGGACAGGACGAAGAATTTCTTCACAATCCGCACCTGCAAGAAGAATCCGTACCGCATCCGCCAGATCTTCTATGGGTGCGCATTTCCCAAGGGTGAACTGCTCCGGAAGAAGGGGCTGGAAGTATGAAAAACCAAGGGAGATGACGATATCCTCGATCATGTCAACGGCATGTATGCCGTCCCTCCTGTAAGGCGGCAGGATACCTGTTATCCCGGCTCCTTCAAGCTCAACAGATGCGTAATCCATCCGCAACAGGGCTTGCTCAGCGGATTCCGGAGATATATCCATACCAAGCACTCCACGTATGGATTCCATGGATGCAGCCAGGCGGTCGCTGAAAATGACAGGGGTTACAATGGTCTTGCCGGGATAGGGTTCAGGGTAATTTATTCTAATGGGACGAATTTCAGCTCCTCTGTCCTGAAGGTTGCACGCCAGTATGGTAGCGGAAAGCTGTACCGTTTCCCAATCGGTGCCTGTAACCTCACAGAAAAGCCTGGAATCACCTGCTCTTACCCTTCCTGTTGTCTGACTGTTCAGAATCGGAGGAAACGAAAGTATGTTGCCTCCGCTATCCTCAAGCAGAGGCAAGAGATCCTTTCCCTCCAGAAGATGGGCATATGTTCGGCCGGTTTCCGTTTCGGTCAGGATCTCGGACAATGTCATTTGCTTCTCGCAGCCCAGAGGAACGAACGATGTTTCAGGAGATGCTGCTCTGTAGCTGATGGGAAACTCGATATCATCCAGACGGTAAAAACCCGCTCCGGCTGTTTTTCTGTTCTTTCCAAAGGAAGTGGCCAGTTTTTCCTGTACGTCGATCAGCGCATCAAGCTCCCTCTGGTCTGGAGCCCATCCGCATGCGGTAAAAGCCGCTACGAATGGCCTTACTGACTCAAGACCGGGATCCACAAAGATATCCATATCAGGCTCCGGGAGTTCGTTCAGATGCCGCTGGGCACCGGAATTCCAGCATCGCAGCGCCCTTGCTACACCCTCAACGCACCAAAGATCGGGCCTGTTGGTGTCGTTAAGTTCCAGTTTGAGCATATCTCCATCCGAGGAATCAATTTCACCTTTGACCAGAGAAAGGAGGTCTGCCAGTTTCTCATCACCGGGATCTTCGATGCGGGCCTGCGCAAAAAGGTCCTGTCTGCTGACTTCTATCTTAGGCATCCTCAATCCCCTTTCCCGTTAGAAGACGATCAGGCTGAACCATGATTCCCCTCAGCTTGGAGAGGTCGGGGGTTACAAGATCGCGGATATCTTCAATCCCCATGGCAAGCATCGCCATTCTATCGAGGCCGAGTCCCCATGCGATCACGGGTACATCTATTCCCAGTGGGCGGCAGACCTCAGGTCTGAATAGACCTGCACCTCCGCCTTCTACCCATCCCAGGACCGGATGCTTAATGTGCATCTCAACCGAAGGTTCTGTGAAGGGGAAATAGCCGGGAAGGAACTTGTAATCGGATGCCCCCGCTATCTCTTCCGCGAACAGTTTGAGAAGCCCCAGAAGATGCCTCAGATTGATCTGTTCCCCAAGCACAATACCCTCCACCTGAAAGAAATCAGGCAGGTGAGTAGAGTCAACCTGATCGTACCTGAAACATCTTGCGATGCCGAAATATTTCCCTGGAATATCGGGATTCGAGGCGAGGGTCCGGGCTGACAGCGCGGTTCCCTGCGATCGTAGAATGGTCTGAAGGGACTGCTGCCGGCTGAAACTGTAGTTCCAGCCTCTTCCTCCGGTGTTGCCGCCGTTCTCATGTGTTTCTGCGACTCTCTCCATCAGTCCCCCATCTGGAGGGGGTACTTTGATATCGTCATCCAGAAAATAGACATCGTGAATATCTCTTGCGGGATGGAACTGGGGCATGAAAAGGGCATCATTATTCCAGAACTCGTTCTCGGCCAGAGACCCTCGCATTTCTGTGAATCCTAAAGCCATGAACCGTTTCCTGACCGTATCAAGAAACTGCCTGTAGGGATGCAGCCTTCCTGTATGTATCTGTGATGGTGGGATATCCAGTTGATATCTTCTGAACTTGGCGCTCCTCCAGGTACCATCAGCCAGAACCTGCGGAGTTATTGCTCCGATAGTGGTGTTCTCCTTCGCTGCCGAGAGAGCGATTCGTCCAGCCTCAGTGATATCAAGCATCCTGGTTACCACGATATTAACGGAAAACTCGGCTCTGCTTTTTCCCCTTTTCGGGCTCCTGTCATTGATAATTGAAATTATATCCTCAGGCAGGCTTGCCATCTTCAGCTCACTACAGCCCGATAGAGGTTTGTAAACAAGATCCCATACTTTCTGGAATACTGTTTCCTCAGACCCGCAGGAAAGATGAATGCCGTCGGCGTCTTTAGTCAGATGGCCGGATTTCATAAGTGATCCGAATGCGCTGCCCCAGCGTCCCCTGTCAAAGACAGTACTCTTCTGAATATCCTGCAGGGACGCGGCGCCTCCGGCTACTTCTCTGAGCATTGCCAGTTCGGGAGTAACACCCGCTTCAAGGTTACCGATTCCCAGGGGTCCAAGCTCTACGAATTCTTCCTCATCCCTCGAAACCTCAATGACAAGCTCTCTGGATAGAAGCCATTCGGCAGCCCTTCTGTAAGAACCCTCATCGGGGAGATCACTTCTCTCGATTATTTCGGTATCAGTTGATCCACCGTTCTCTTCAAGGTAGACAAGAAGTTTCTCCTCAAGTGGATGCAGGTCTCTTTCCTCAGTCACTTGTTTCCTTTCTACCGGATCTTCCACAACTCAACATCCTCATTAAGAAACATGCCCTGCTGGGGTCTGGGCACAGCATTGTCTCCCTTGAGAACCGCGCCGCATTCGGGACAGACGTATGTATTTGCAGAAAGCTCAGCGTCGCATTCGGGACATATCAGCTGCAATCTTTCATCGATGTATGTCATAAGTTCAAGTGCGGAAACATAACCGTTTCCGTTGCTGTCCGCATCTCCTCTGGAACCCTGAAGCAGAATCGGAGTAAGAATTCTTTCGCTGACACTCAGGTCCTCTCTGGCTGCTGTGAGAACAAGGACGTTACTGCCTGGTCCGAAATCATTTACAAAACCGCCGGAGAAACAGGCATCGAAGAAAAGGAAGACCGGTGAAACCGCAAGGGAATCGATCAGTGATGCCATCCGGTCATCCGATATATCATCGTCGTAGAGACAGAGGAATTCGTTGGCCGAATCAGGCTCCTCGCTCCCTCCCGAACCGGGATACGACTGATCACCGTGGCCGCTGTAAAAAACGATGACTTTATCCTCAGGTCCGGCGGAAGTCAGCAGAGAGGATACCCCATTCAGGAATTCCTCGGAAGTGGCCAGGGCGTCCACCAGGAGAATGACATGATCAGGCTCCACTCCCTGCTCTTCTATCAGGAAATTGTACATCTCAACAGCATCCATGCTTGCCCTGTTAAGGATATCAGCTGAGGAAGCGTAACCGCTGATACCGGCTGATATTGCCCAGATCTCCGGTTGGGGTGATGCCTCCGCCAGAGGTGTTCTTTCGATTCTGTTCACTTCCAGTTTGAACGGTGTCTGCCCATCCCTGTCGTACAGGTAGACAGTTATCCCGTATTCAGCACTGTCTTCGGCATAAACTTCTACAGCTTCATCACCTGCAGCATCGACATTGCTCAACCATCCCTCGGCTATCAGATCCAGATCAGGACCTGAGACGAAAAGGTCCAGATCGACTTCCCTGTCCTCACCGGTTATTGCGATATCCAGAATAGTCTCCGGTTCGGCCTGAACTGAAAAAAACTCCGCCGGAGAGTCCCCGCTGATAACACCGCTGTACTCTCCTTCCATCTCTATGGCATCAGCCATGGTTATCCTCACTGTAGCGTAACCTGTTGTCTCGAAATCAGCGAAGAATGGATCGATCCAGACGGTATCTCCCTCCGAAACGTACAGCAGAAATTCCTCATTCCCCCGCGAAGTGGCGAAGGTAACAGCAGGTTCACCTTCTCCTCTGAAAACTCTTACATCTCCATCACGGGTTTTCTCGAAATTCGCGCTTACCCTGAACAGCCCTCCATGGATCGGAGAGAACCCGACAGGCAGGTTGCTTCCCGAACCGATATTAACCACTTCTTTGACAGGTATAAGGTCTGAAAGCGGACCCGGTTCTCTTGTGTACATTTCGTAGGTAACTATTTCATTGTCTCCAGTATCGAAAAGGATCACATCCGCAACGACATCGTTCCCGGTCGGCTGCAGCAGCAGCGTCTCTATTGAAGAGTAGGACTGGGAGCCCATCAGATATTCACCGGAGGTGTCCCGAATCATCAGGTCGATATCCGCTCCCCAGGAGAGTATTGCCAGATCGAGGAAAAAACTGGATTCATCAGCGGGTATGAGATATCGATGAATCTCTCCGGGAGTAATCGATTCTGTAATGCCATAGGGATCAAATTCGGGGAATTGCCCGGAAGGTTCAACCGAAAACTCATACTCTCCCGATCCAGTTTTTCCATACCTGCTGACGACAGCTGTCACTTCTTCCCCGGCAAGAGCAGAAAAGGTAACGGTTTCAAATCCTTCCAGAGACATGCTGCTTCCCCAGAGGCTCATGCTCGGGCCGTATACCTCAAGATCAAGATCGGTTCCTCCGTTACCCTCGAGCCTGAATGTCCAGCGACCCGCAGAGCCGGGGCTGAAAGTAAAGGTTTCCGCCATCACATTCCTGCCCAGAGTACTCTCAATACGGGTACCGGGGGATAACTCAGAAGGGGAAACCTCTTCGACTTCTATCCGGGCAGTAGAAGAGGAGTAACCATCGGTACTGATCAGTTGAACGTAAAACCAGTAGTCGGCGAAAGCTGAGAGTATCATATCTCTGCCGGATTCTGACTGGCATATAATATCACCATTCACATCGAAGGCTTTCAGCTGTATCCCATCGGGCACAGATAACTTCAGGCAGACGTAATCATCTTCCAGAATACGCACCCATCCCTCATCCGAGGAAACATCAACGACCGCCTGCTGATCTGCTGATATCGTCTCGATTTCGGCGGAATTAGGAAGCACAACGGAGAGGATCAGTGTTGAAAGAATAATTGACAGCATGAAAGCCTCCATAGCTCAAGTTATGTCACAATGGTTGTATCAGTCTATTCTAACAGGATAATATACATGTATCGTAAGTGAAGTCCGGCCTTAAAACGTTCGGTTGAAATACTCTTCCCGGCACATTCGCTCGATTGAAAGAAGGTTCCGGAAGGCACCGTTGAAATCTTCCCCGG
>CAZUYF010000019.1:15036-17179 GCA_964624675.1 uncultured bacterium | reverse complement strand
ACTTCAGTGGAAACATACGAATCGACAGAACCCTCTCTGTTACTGCCTGACTTTTACGCAGTATACAGAACGGGTGACTGGGCTTTGTTCGGCGCTTTCACGGTTCCCGCAGGCGGAGGATCCCTGGATTACAAGGAGGGTCTTTATGCTTTCTCTCTGCTGGAGTCGGGATACCAGCAGGCGATAAACATGAGCCCCTACTATTTCGCGATTATGAGTGAAGGTAATATTAAGGCAACCTCACAGTATCTCGCTGGTACAGTGGGAGCGTCCTTCGCTGCAAGTGACATGTTCTCCTTTGCCCTTGCCGGCCGCTACACTTCAGCCAAAAAAGTATACGAGGGCCAGGCTGATTTCACGATCTTCTTTCCGGATTCCACGGGAGTCCCCGTACCGATCGGAACATCAAGTCGCGTTCTGGACGTTGAAAAGACCGCAAGTGGTATTGGCGGGATAATAAGCGTTGATGTAGTACCCACCGAGAACCTTAACATCGCGCTGAGATATGAAACCCGCACAACTCTCGAGTTCGAGACAACTGTCACCGAGAATGGATGGTATCCTCCCGTACCGCTTCCCGATTCCAGTTTTGCCATTGAAGGCTTCAAGCAGAGGAGAGATCTTCCCGCCATACTGGCTGGAGGAGTATCCTACCAGTTTTCACCTGCATTCAAGCTGAGTACTACTTTCAACTACTACTTCGTTGAAGATGCAGCTGAAGACTCGCTTAACGGCATCGATGTCAATTACGAGAACGGTCTTGATATCGGAATAGGAATAGACTACCAGATCTCCCCCAGAATACTTGCGGGGATTGCATTCCTTCGCAGTGACCTCGGAGGAAGTGATAGTACTTACAACGACTTTGAGTACAATCTCGATTATAGCGCCATCGGCGGAGGGATACGCTATTCCGTCACTGATAATTTTGCGCTCACTCTGGCTGGAGGGCATAATTTTTACGAAGAGGGACAGGGATCCGGATCGTTCGAGAATTGCACATACAACAAGAGTGTCTCATACTTCGGTCTTGGTGCCGAGGTAAGCTTCAGGTAATTCCAGCTCAGTTTCCTTTCGGCCACGGGGCCGGGCTTTTCATGCCCGGCCCCTTTTCTGTTACAATCTGTTACAGACTGACAATACTGCGTTCGTAATTGTTCCTCAGAATATCATCGGATGAAAGGAGGCACTTTATGAAAAAGCATCTTGGAATCACGAATGAAAGGGGGAACAGAATGAACAAGCTTCTTGGAACAGCAGCAGCGGTGCTGGTACTGGTTCTCACATGTGGGTGCGTTCAGGAACCCTCGGCGGAACTTACCGATTCGGAGAATATCCAGAATCTTCTATCGAATAACGGCTACGTCCGAATGACCCCTCTTGAGGGGCAGGGGGAAAGTGGAGATGGGGGAAAGGATACCACACTGCCGGAACATTGGTGGAGAGAGTTGAGCAATGAAGGTTCAATTGAGTTCTTCCTGGAAAACGATCCCGAAATGGGAATATGTACGGTAACAGTTATCAGAAATCTGTATGCGGACTTCAATATTGATGTGACGCATGACGGCGTACTGAACCCGGCTATCAAGCCTATCAGTGATATCCGTACAAGAAGACTTATTGTGGAAAGAACCGGAGTAAGCTCGGATCCGCATGGAGGCTGGGTTCTCACCCATATAACCCCGGCGGAGTTTTCCCTTAATTCGGGATTAACACAGGAGGTATTCATTCAGTCAATGAATGTATACCAGGGCGATGAAATCACCTGGGAATGCGACTCCCCGGACACGTTCTACAGTATAGAGGACGGGCTCCCCGTACTTGAACCCGGAATCCTTGTCAGGCTTGAGGTCGAGGTTCTCCACACGAATCCCCAGTACGAACCTGCATACTATGTTTTTGCCCACGGTCCGTGCCCGATATGGCCCCGTCACTGGATGAACGATGACGGCCTCTGGGGAGACAGAGTAGCAGACGATGGAATATACAGCTACGAATGGTACATAGAAGGATCATCGGAACATTGGTTCATTGCAGCGGATATTATAGACGCAGACACGATGCTTGATGAAGAAGAAGACGATTACGACTCCGGTGCATGGGGAATCCTTGCACTGAGACCGTAACTGAAAGGAAAGAAAAA
>CAZUYF010000019.1:0-14936 GCA_964624675.1 uncultured bacterium | reverse complement strand
AGGGACCTGGAGGTCCTGGACAGCAGGGCGGATTCGGGATGGAAAGACTCGAACAATTCAGAATGATGTTCAGGCATATTGATCTTACGGATGAGCAGATTGAAGAGATCCAGTCAATCACTCAGGCCGCAAGGGAAGAGGCTATGGATATCATGGAAGAGGCAGGAAGGCCGGAGGACCATACTCCGTTCATGGATCTTTTCACCAGCCCGACCCTTACCGTCAGCGACCTTGAAGAAGCAATGGGACAGAATTCAGAAATACGGGAAGCAATGCAGGATGTAATCTTCGCAGCCATTGTGGACATACATGATGTTCTTAATCTCGAGCAGCTTGATAAGCTGGCTGAGATGGCCGGGGAGCATGCCGGCGCAATGGGACATGATTCTGGAATGGATCACGGTTCGGGAATGGGACACCCAATGAGATAACTGCCTCCTCAGTTATCTGTAGCTCCATACATACCATCATACCTCCCAACCCGACGGGGGAAGGCGCCGCAAACGTCTTCCCCCTTAGCGTTGCCATCATATCCGGCATCTTATGCAATTACACGCGGTAGCCAAATAAAAAGCCTCCGTCCCTATTTTTCTGTGACTTGCTAAAAAACACTCTTCTGGTAATACTGCAACTTACGAAAGGGTGGATACAACTATGCATACCGATCTGAACTCGGCTCTGAGGGAAGCCTCGGAAAAGGCAGAGCTCCACGGAGAATCCATCTGTGTAGTCTCCGGACTGAAAAACAATGTAAAGATATATAGAACCTATCCATTGAAAGGCTTCGGTCTGCCCCCCGGCGGTACGCTGGAGGAGGTTATAGCGCCAAAGGTGGAAAGGGAAAGACCGGAACCCCCCGAGAAGATCAGTTCAAACGGATTCTGATATTGGAGGAAAATCGTGAGCACATTCCCGTCGGACATTGAAATCGCCAGCCGGGCAGCTCCCCGTCCCATAATTGAGATTGCAGAAAAACTCGGCCTTTCGGCTGAGGATCTGGATCTTTACGGCGTTGATAAGGCTAAAGTGCATCTTGACACTCTTGAGACACGGAAAAAAGGTTCCGCTAAACTGGTGCTTGTCTCCGCTATTACACCCACACCGGCGGGAGCCGGTAAAACCACAACCACAATAGGCCTTACACAGGGGCTGGCAAAGCTTGGGAAGTCCGTGAGCTGCGCAGTAAGGGAACCTTCTCTCGGTCCGATATTCGGTATGAAAGGTGGGGCTGCTGGCGGCGGCTATTCGCAGGTAATACCCATGGAGGATATCAACCTTCACTTCACCGGTGATATGCATGCAATCACAGCAGCGAACAATCTTCTTGCTGCGGCGCTGGACAATCACCTTCACTGGGGAAACCCCTCCCGCCTGGACGCAAGAACTGTCAGTTTCAAGCGCGTAATCGACATGAACGACAGATCACTGCGAGATATCATCATTGGTCTTGGAGGCAGAACCCAGGGGGTGCCGCGTGAATCCGGGTTCGATATATCCGCTGCCAGTGAAATCATGGCCATACTCTCCCTGGCTCTAGATATGGATGATCTTAAAGAGAGGATAGACCGCATATTCATTGGCCTTACTTTCGACCGGGAAGGGGTTACAGCTAAGGAAATGGGAGTTACCGGCGCCATGGCCATGCTGCTGAAGGATGCTATCAAACCGAACCTGGTTCAGACCCTTGAGGGGAATCCTGCTTTCGTACATTGCGGACCTTTCGCGAATATCGCCCACGGCTGTAATTCCATCCTTGCGACAAAGATGGCCGTAGCCTTCTCCGACTGGGCGATAACCGAAGCCGGTTTCGGATTCGATCTGGGAGCCGAGAAATTCTTCGACATCAAGTGTCAGATCGGGAAGTTATGCCCGAGCCTTGTGGTTCTTGTTGTAACCTGCCGGGCTCTTAAGATGCACGGCGGAGTTAAGAAGCGCGACCTTCAAATGCCGAATGAGGAAGCCGTAGTGGCCGGCCTGCCTAACATGGAAAAGCATATAGAGAACATAGCTAAATTCGGCCTGCCGGCGGTTGTCTGTGTAAACAAATTCGCCAGCGATACAGATGCTGAACTTGCAATTGTACTGAAGCGCTGCAGCGAGCTGGGGATTCCCGCCGCTGTGGGAGACGGATTTGTAAACGGGGGAAACGGAATGGAAGAACTGGCTTCCCTTGTAACTGAGAATGCCAGAGACTGCAAAGATTCTTTCAAGCCCCTCTACGACTGGGATCAGAGTATGGAAGAAAAAGTTGAAGTGATCGCCAGGCAGATCTACGGAGCAGAACATATCGATTACACACCCCTGGCAAAGAAAGATCTGCGGATGATAAAGAGACTGGGCTACGAGAAACTCCCGGTCTGCATTGCGAAGACGCAGAATTCCCTTTCGGACAACCCGAAGCTTCTTGGAAGACCAAAAGATTTCATTGTTACAGTAAGGGAAATAGAGATATCCGCTGGAGCAGGATACCTTGTGCCTATAACAGGATCTATCATGAGGATGCCCGGGCTGCCGAAGGTTCCTGCGGCGACTAAGATGAACGTTGATGATGAAGGAACGGTGACAGGCCTGTTCTAGCTGAACAGACAGCACTATGAGCGGAAGAAAGCCTCTCTCATCGGTTAGTCCTGTGACTTACCGCACTTCGGTTTTCCTGCGTCGGCAGCTTCGAAGACTCAGATGGTATCTGGGCCGGGAGAAGTACGCCATGCGCATATCTGAGGAAACTCTGCCGGAAACTGTGGTCACGCACAGATCTATACTGATGAGAAAGCTTGCGGGAACTGACGAGACTCTTCAGAGGAACAAAATAACAAGCCTCAGAACTGCCGCCGCTTGCATTGATGGCGTGATTATCAATCCAGGAGAAGTATTCTCTTTCTGGAGGCTTGTAGGAAATCCTGTTGAAAGAAGGGGGTTCCTTCCCGGGCTGCAGCTCTCCTTCGGTGAGCTGGTTTCCATGGTTGGTGGAGGTCTCTGCCAGTTCTCAAACCTCCTGCACTGGATGGTTCTGCAGGCTCCGCTGGACGTCACGGAACGTCACAGACATTCCTTCGATCCATTTCCCGATTACAGAAGAACTGTCCCGTTCGGTACCGGAGCCACGGTATTTTACAACTATCTGGACTTTATGTTTAAGAACAATACCCCCTGGCGGTTCCAGGTAAAAACATGGGTGGATGAGAACAACCTGCAGGGGGAAATTAGGTGCGAGAAGGATCTTCCCTCCATATTTTCCGTGGAAGAGAGAAACCACCGGTTTATCCGGATCGGGGGAACGGTATACAGAGAAAACGAACTCTGGCGGATTGAAACTGATTCGGTAACTTCGGAGATTCTGGCCGAGGGACTTCTGATGAAGAATCATGCTGAAGTCCGGTACGATGTAACGGAAATACCCGGCCTTGTAGTAATCGAATCTGATTAAACTATCCGGCCGGGTATTTCAAGCTATTCTAGCGTGCAACCACCATCATTGTGGAAGCCGTTCCCACAGGACCGTTCAACACAACAGCGTAACATCCCGGAGGCAGAGGATTGCCGCCCGAATCGTTTCCATCGAAAACAACATTTCCTGTTCCGACAGGCAGCGAACCAGAATAAATGCTTCTGACAGCACGTCCGGTAAGATCGTAAACAGTTATCGATGCGATACCGGATTGGGGCATATCGTAGGAAATAGAACAGTTCCCTGAAAATGGATTCGGGTATGGCGCACCGAGCGCAGGCTGCAGCGGATTTTCCACCTGATCGCCCTCGATGCCTGTCTGGCCTGATACGAAGATAAGGGCCGGATCTCCGAGGAGGTTGTTCTCCTGGATGACCCACCCGGTGAGTGGCACTCCCGTCATAGACTGCAGTTCATCTTTTGCAAGAGCCTGGGCTACACCTATCTCGTAAACCTGGTTTGTTAAGAGCTGTTCCGTGAAATGTACCTCAAGCCATTCGGACGGTCCCATGGCGGGAGGAGTTCCCCAGCCGTAGCTGGAATTGAACATTACAGCGACAGCTCCGCCTTCATCGGAGAACATGAGCCGCTCTGCAGTGCAGCCGCTTCGCGTAAGTTCACCGGACATGCAGGCCATGGAGTGAAAAATCGAGAGACGGTCAATATTAGTAAGCTCATCGTAGTTGCTGTTTGCTATCATATCCAGGGGTGCGTAATCGTACCAGCTTATGCCTCCGTACCATCCGTGGCCATGTACGGAAACGAAGGAACAACCTGCATTGATGAGTGCGACCTGGTTGTTTGGGTGACCTCCGGAGGTTTCGTATAGTTTCTCGACAGTCCAGTCTAGTGGAATAAAGTCGTATATGGCTTCGCAGACAACACTTCCCCAGTAAGTTGGCGGCCACAGGCCTGCACCCATAAGTATCGCGGTTTTTTGCCAGGATCCCGCAGGCGGGGTTGTAGCATAGAACAGGGTTTTATCAACCATTACTGTAAGATGAGATGTGCTGTTAGAGCTGAATCTGCCTACGTACAGGTCGGTGTAGTAGTTCAAACCATCGTTTGCTTCGCAGTAGTGATGGTCACCGTCATAATCCCATGTTCCATCAAGATCCATGTAGTAATGATCGACAACATTATCGAGCATTTCGCTGCCGGACACCAGCCAGGATATCCTAGTAGTTGGTCCGTAATCTCCAACCATCAGCGCGTAGACAAGAGAGTGGTTGTAGAACTGGTCTTTCAGGTAATTTCTTATCTTCTCCTGAGTATCGTAACCTGAATAATTGGCCTCTATCCATTCTACAGTTACATATTCAGAATCACCCGTGTACTGGTTTCTGTGATCTACAAGAGGCTGCAGAATAGTTTCGAAACTGGCTAGTCCGATTGCTACCCAGACGGGATCACCGTCTGTTGCCGCGCGGACGGCAGGGGAATATTCCGCAATCCTCGAGGGATTATCGACTATCCCGGCAAGTCCAACTGCAGCAGTATTTATCTGCCCTTGAGTAAGTGAAATATCCGCTATTTCATTGTCTGGGGAGCATTCAACCGTTACTGTAGCTGAAGTTATTACGGAAAGCTCACCCGAGAGGGGGTTGTAGCTGAAGGGAACAAGGGTAAAGCTGCCCAGCCGGAAGCCGGTCCTGTTACCCGAGACCGTTTGTTCCACTGGAGATGATGGGAACGGTGTATTACTGAAGTATACGGATGATCGATCGACCGAAGCGTAAGGTTCGCTGAGTATCAGATAATTGACGGGAGTTATGTCGTATCTTCCATCAAGCGTTACCTGATCGTGAATATCAACAGTTACATCGGTTATGGAAGATCCCTGCGGAAGAAGAAAAGTGTAGGGAATTCCCTGAAGAGAGGGATTTCCCGATTCGAAAGGAGCGACTCCCCCAGGAATGGAGACGACGTCTTCGTTCATCCACTGTGAAACCAGGATATCATCTGTATCCAGGTTAAAATTGAATGTGATATCTTCGCTGTGCGATATAGATATCGCTGCAAGAAGCACGAGTATTCCGATTCTTAGCATTTTACTTCCTTTCAGAAGGGTTTGAATTCACCTGAGTAAGTTCGTAATCAACCATTTCGTCAACCAGTTCCTCAAAGGAGATTTCCGGCTTCCACCCGAGAAGCCTTTCCGCTTTTGATGCATCCCCCATGAGTATGTCCACTTCCGTGGGTCTGAAGTATCGTTCGTCCACGATAACATAATCTTTCCAGTTCAGTTCCAATCTGCCGAACGCTCTGTCAAGAAGATCCCTTATGGAATGGGTTTCACCTGTAGCGATAACGAAGTCATCAGCTTCTTCCTGCTGCAGTATAAGGTACATCGCCCTGACGAAATCCTTCGCATGTCCCCAGTCCCTTTTCGAATCGAGGTTTCCAAGAGCAAGGCTCTTTTGAAGGCCCATTTTTATTCTTGCCGCTGCCATAGCAACTTTTCTGGTCACGAAATTTCTGCCTCGCCTTGGCGATTCATGGTTGAACAGAATCCCGCTGGATGCATGAAGCCCGTATCCTTTCCTGTAATTGACCACCATCCAGTGCGAATAGAGCTTTGCGGCGGCGTAGGGGCTTCTGGGATGGAAAGCGGTTTCCTCACTCTGGGGAGGGAGAGAAGAGCCGAACATCTCGCTGGTGGAAGCCTGGTAGAACCTGCAATCACCTACGAGTCCTACTTCCCTTATTGCGTCCAGGATCCGAGCTACACCCAGGGCATCAACATCGGCCGTATACTCCGGCAGATCGAAAGAGATCCTTACATGACTCTGGGCCGCGAGGTTGTAGATCTCATCCGGTCCTACTCTCTCAAGAATTCTGTTAAGAGCGCTTGAATCGGTCATGTCTCCGTAATGAAGAAAAAGAGATGTGCGGTAAACATCCGGGTCCTGAATAAGATGCTCTATCCGCTCGCGGTTGAAGCTGCTCGAACGTCTGACTATACCATGGACTTCGTACCCCTTATCAAGAAGAAGTTCGGCAAGATACGAACCATCCTGACCCGTGATTCCCGTGATGAGAGCCTTTTTCATGTTTCCCAATCCTCTTGAATATTCAGATGAAAATCTCAATACTGAATGAAATGCTGAAATCAATACTAACTACACCATAACAATACTACTATGAGGAAGTGTTGCAAACCGTTGTAACTTGCCTTGTTTTAAAAACCCCCGTAGTGTAACAAGGAATGGAGATCATAATAGTGCATCCGCCCTTTGAAAATATGCGGGAAGGAGACATTCAATGAACAAGTATCCCTTTGGACTTTTGATACTGCTTATATCCAGCTCACTTTTCGGTGATGAACCACTACAGAACGGCAGTCCGCCCGTACTCAGCGGCACCGTCAGCCGTCATGAGGATTTTCAGCATGAGCTGCCCGGGGGGCTGGTATTCACCCTTGAATTCATCGCTTACGGACCAGAGGGATGGGCAATCAGGATATTCGATCCCGCATTCCCAAGTGATAATTTCTGTGCGGTTGTGACCCCGCCCTACAGAGGAATCAATGCGCTGCAGATATACGCATGGCATTTTCTCAATGAAGATGGCACCGGGCCAAACGACGGTTCCGTAAACGCTCCCGGGGAAGAACGCAGATTCTACTTCGTAATCGATAAAGCCAGCTACGATGCCGCTTTTGAATCCCTCTCCGCCATGCTCTGGCCAGAAAGCACCGAAGCTCAGGAGGCTGCTGCTATCCTGCATGACGGGATTCATCGCGCACGCGGTATATTGACTGTAACGGAAATTGTAGCTGGAGATGCATCGGGTGACAGCGTCCAGATCGAAAGTATGACATTCGATGTTGAACTGTTCATTCCCGAATTGCATGAACAGTGACCGGGAGGCACGAAAAGAGTCCCCGTTTCTTGCTCCAATCGCGAATGGGAGATATAATTCTTTCATGGGAATAAGAACGAAAATCAACTGGAATGTATTCGGCATATTTGCCGTAATAATAGTCGGCTTCATCGTAGCTGGATTTCTTGTGTCTCCGAAAGCCGAAACGGATGACGGTCATCCGCTTAACATATTCTTCTGGGTAATGGCGGGAATGTTCCTGCTCAGCAACCTTGCAATACTTGCCTGGTCGCAATTGTCGAACAGAAGACGGGAGCGCATCGAGGCAACCTGGTTCGATGCCCAGGCTGAAATTCTGGAAATCAGCGAGACCGGAACATACATTAACAACCAGCCTAAATTACGTTTCAGGTTCAGCGTGAATTCTCCTTTTCACCCGTACTGTGAAGTGGTTCACAAACAGGTCATACCCCTCACTGCCCTGGCTCAATACCAGGTGGGGAAAATTATCACGGTTAAAGTCAATCCGGACGACCCCCAGGATATAATGATCGTCTGATCCGATACTCAAACAAAAGGGAGGTGGATTCTGGCAGATCACGTATGCCCCGTATGGGTGGGGTACCTGCTTGCAAGTCCTCTGCGGAAACTGTTCGATAATCCGGTGAATATATTGTCCCCCTATATCACAGAAGGAATGACGGTTATTGATGTGGGCTGCGCCATGGGTTTTTTCAGCCTTCCGATGGCGGAAATGGTTGGCCCCGACGGCAAGGTCATATGTATCGACCTTCAGGAAAAGATGGTTCAGGGGCTTTACAGGAAAGCCAAAAAGAAGAACCTCCTCGGCAGTATTGAAGCGAGGGTATGCCGGCAAGACTGTCTTAACGCAGATGACCTGGAAAATACAGCGGACTTCGTCCTTGCTGCAGCTGTCATCCATGAGGTGCCCGATGCCGCTTCTTTCCTGACAGAGCTTTACGGTGTTGTTAAAGAAGGCGGGAAGCTGCTGGTGGTTGAGCCGGGCAGTCATGTTTCAGAACAGGGTTTCAAATCAACTGTTGACGCAGCAGTTAAATGCGGCTTCACCATCCTCGAAAACTCAACAACACGGAGAAGGCATCAGGCCCTGTTCCAGAAGATCTCCAGGAAATGACAGCTGTACGTCGAAGAAGCCCCTTTTGAAATACGCCGAGAAACTCCTTGAACCGATTCGTCGCCCATGTGAATTCAAACTCTCAATCCTCATCGTTAATTACAACAGCGGAGAGATGCTCCTGGACTGCCTGGATTCCATATATGCCACGGTAAAGACGGTACCTTATGAAGTAATAGTCGTTGATAACGATTCACAGGATGGTTCTGTGCGCACCGCAAGGGAAAAACATTCTGAAGTGAGGTTCATTGAAAACGATTTCAATAACTGGTTTACCGGGGGAACCAACCAGGCGATGGAGGCGAGTCGCGGTGAATACCTTCTCTGTCTTAACCCCGATACGTTATGTCATGAAAATGCGATCGATGATCTGGTGAGTTTTCTGGACAGCAATCCCCGGGCAGGTCTTGCCGCTCCTCGGCTTCTGAACGGGGATGGTTCTCTTCAGTCATCCTGCCGGAATATCCTCAAGTCCAGGTACCTGCTGCTTCGGCACATTCTTCCGTGGAGGGCATTACCCAACAGCTGGAGAAAAAGGGCGGTTCTTGAATACTGGGACCATGATGAAACCATCCGGTCAGACTGGATAATAGGGGCATGTATCCTGGTCCGGAGAGAGACCATCGAGGAGGTAGGCCTGAAAGACGAAGGCTTCCCGATGTTCCATGAGGAGACCGACTGGTGCTACCGTATTGCAAAAGCCGGCTGGGGGATCTGGTTCGTTCACACCGCTACAATTACGCACTTCGGAAGTCAGTCTGCGATCAAGTACTGGGGCGGTGACCTTATCCTCGAGTTTTACAGGGGCAAACACAGGTTCGTACGAAAACACTTCGGTCTGCTGCCTCTGTTTCTGCACCGTTTTCTTCTTGCGGGGCTGCTTTTTCTAAGGCTTGCAGCCGTACTGATCAGAAGAATCTTTTCAGGAAACGCGCAGCTGAAGCAAAAAACCTCATTCCTGCGCAGGGGCATTGCGATACAGCTCGGATTGACCGGAAAGAAATAAGACTAAGGGTCAGAGGCCAGAAATAACGGAGAACGCTCCAAGAATCCCGAGAGCTATCAGCGCTACGAACCTGAACCTCTCCTCACTCACCACATCAGCCATCCTTATACCAAGCAGAACTCCCAGAATAACGGCCGGAAAAAGGTAGAGCGTTTTAAGAGCCCCTTCGCCCGTAAGAAGGCCGCCTGCGATAAAAGCTGGAACAGCCAGTATGTTCAGGAGCAGAAAATAGGTGGCAAGGCTCGCGCGGAATTGATGTTTGGCAACCCTCTGATTGGCAAAAAATAGAATAACCGGAGGACCGCTGAAAGTAGTAGCGCCGTTCAGCAGACCGCTTAGAAAACCCACAGGTACCATGGCCAGCTTTTCCCTTCTGACTGTTACTCTGAATCCGGAAAGGTATATGAGCGAAGAGAGGATTACAATAATGCCGACGCTGATCTTGAGTACCGATTCATCCGCGATCTTCAGCAGCCAGACGCCTGCGGGAAGCGCAACTGCTCCGGAGATGAGCAGAGGAAGTATCCGCTTCAGGTCGAGGTTCTTCCTTGCCTTGATGAATACGCTCAGATTGAGGAAAATGCTGGTCAGGCACAGCATGGGCACGGCTGCGGAGACAGGCATAAGTAAAGCCAGAAGGGGCAGGGAAAAGAGGGAGTATCCAAACCCTGTCAGTCCCTGCAGGAAGGCCCCTGCGAACAGAATGGCAAGAGCGAGAGCTGTATTCAACGGTTCTGCCTCATGCCTTCCGTTCCCGCTCAGATAACAACGTCAGAAAAGCGGATACGTTCTTAACCATCCCGGGCTTCAGAAGAGGGCGTTCGGTATCGTCATGGCAGTCGGAGCCCCCCGTGACCACGAGGTCGTTCTTCCGGGCAAGTTCCAGAAGGTACTCAACGTGTTCCGGTGCATGACCCGGGTAATAAACCTCAAGACCTTTTATCCCCAGGTCCAGGAATTCAGGGAGAATTCTCTCTACCGTGGAGAGGGGAGGGAGAACCTCTCTGTAGTGGCCGCCTCCGGGGAAAGAACCCGCAGCCGGATGAGCGAGAACCGGGATTACAGGATATTTTCTGAAGAGATCCTTCAGGAGCTTCATATCAACACCGGAGGGCACGTAAGCCGGGCTGTCGTTGCCAATAAGGAGTGATATTTGTTCCTTCGATAACCCATGTTTTGCAGACAGAACCATTGCGAAGTGCCTCCTGGAAATATTCGTAGCGCAGGCGGAAATTTCCTCAACTGTCAGGTTTCGTGTCAGCAGAGGAGTCCTTCCGGCTGGACCGAACTCTTCGTTGATGCACCTGACCCGCTCTTTAACAAGTGCCGGGCCGCGACCCTTTGAAACAATTCCCTCAAGTTCGGCAATAAAGGTCTTATCATGAAAAAGCACCTCTCTGAAGTATACAAGCACATGAAGCGATCCTGTGAAGTATTCTCTGCGGAATCTTACTGTAATTTCTATTCCGGGGACTACTTCAATACCTGCATCTCTGCCGGCAGAAAGAGCTTCTGATATGCCTGAGGTGGTATCATGATCGGTAATGGCTATGGTGTTGAAACCCAAGTCCTTTGCTGCGTGGATTATTTCAGAGGGCGTGTACTCTCCGTCCGAGCATGTTGTATGAGTATGCAGGTCTGCTGTTATCATGAAACAGCTTTGAAGAATGTCAGTCCCAGCCAGAAACCACCGCCGCAGAGTGCAGCCTGAAGAATAAGAGACGTGCTCCATGAAAGCTGACCGTTTGAATCGGACATTCCGGCGCTGACCTCGCTGCCGGTTTTAAATCTTTTTGCACATGACTGGAAAAAGGATCTGAGTATGAAAACAAGAGGGATCAGACCCATAAGCATGAATGTCACGGCACAGATTATCCAGCCGAACGCCAGCCCTCCTCCCATACCGATACCGAATCCGAACTGCACGAAGTTCCATCCAAGCAGGGTGAAGAGAGCCGACCAGGACAGGGCCATGATATTTGGGCCGCTGATGCGTGATGTCGCGAAAATGGAGGCGAACATTGATGCCATTAATAACATCATTGAGAGGGGGAATATCCAGATCCAGTCCGGTGCCTGATGAGCTATCTCGTAGGGGCCTCCGACTGCCACGAACCCTCCCAGTCTCATAACTCCCCTCATACCAAGGTAAACACAGGCAAGGGAGAAAAAGAAGATGAAAGGGCTGAGCAGGAACACTGTCCAGCGTACCGGCCCCGCACCGCTGCCTTCCGCCACAGGCTTACCGGTTATGAATGCCCCACTGAAACCGCTCATGTTCTACCCATCTCTCATCTGCAGGATGTATATCTTATAGAATCCTGAATAAGGATCCTCAGCATAAGCGAGAAAGCCGTTCTCGTCAATGTAAAACCGCCATGTGCTGCCATCCGGAGGTTCCGGAGCAACTGAAGCTGTGAAAAGAAAATCACCTTCTGTATTAATGACTGTGAATGTCGGAGTACAGGGTCCGCCCTGCAGAACCCAGAGGTTCCCATCCCCATCCGTTTCTAATCCTCTGATCATGGGCTTGAAAGGATCCGGCTCGAGGCCCTCCGGACTTTCATCCGACGCCAGGGCCTTTGCCCTGAGAATGCTCCTCTCCATTTCCATTTCTTCCTCTGTTCTTTCCGTGGGCTGGTATGGAAGCTGCAGCGTCCGGATCTCATTTCCCGCAGAATCGCAGACGATGATGAGCGCCTCCTCGGTCGAGCGGGGAGCGATGAAAACCATTCCGCCGGAACCAACAGCGATATCGTACCCGTACCAGTCCAGCTCCAGCATCCCGACCTCGTCTGTCGGGTCAAAGGGAAAGATGTCTTCACGGTACGTCACAAGAGGGTCTTCGATACCTGTTTCGTACAGTGATATGGATACCGGGAGAGTTATTACATCTCCGTTGACCTCGAAGTTGATATCCTTTCTCACGTAGCTGTTGCTCCGGGCACCCTCAAGGCAGCTGGGGGGGACGAAAGTTCTGCTGCTTCCAAGCCATTCACCTGTAAAGTAATCGTAGGAATGAATCCCGAGTATTTCACTTCCAGTGCCCGACAGGTGAATATCACCGCCTTCAGAAATAGCCATGAAGGTAATGTTCTGAAGTTCTCCTGGACCGTTTCCCCTCCGTCCGATGCTTCTGAGGTACTCACCCCCGGGAGAATAGAGGCGGACGGTTGATCTGCCGCAGTCCAGCACTGCGATATTACCGTCCGGACCGAAGGCAGCCCCCTCAACACCTCCCATTACGTAGTTCGAATCACCAAACTCAATTCCGATAGAATCAACAGGATACAGAATGACGGTGGGATCTGTGTCTATGTAAACAGGTTGTACCGAAGCTGCTCGATTTTCATCGGATGCTCCGCAACCTGTCGACAGAACCACAATTACCAGTATTCCGGCCAGTACAAAATTCAACATAACAGCATGTCCTTTCTTAATATTATTATCAAGTTAATACTAGTTGAAAGGAAATCTGTCAAGCCTGAAGCTCTATCTTTGCTGTATACTGTTAAATAACAGAAGAATATACTGTTCGAAAATATTCAGACCCGGGTCTTCTCAGGGTATTTCAGGCATCGGGATTACGTAAAGCCTGGGATACTCCGGGTCCTGCAGAGAATATCCCAGAATTCCCTGAGGCTGAACCTTGAGATTAATAAAATCCAGTACATCGGGATTCACAACGCCTTCCACCCTCACTACAGCAAGGTGTTCTCCGTCCCTTGAATAAACATCCATAACTGGATCCCGGGCTGTTCCATTCTGAACCCATATCCTGCCCATACCGTCGGCCCCTATACCCTGAGGCGGGATCATCCAGTGGAATGGATCGGGTGCGTAGTCTATCAGATGTTCTGGAACGCCCCTTTCCCTGAGGATAGCGCTGATCATTGCGGTCTCTTCCGCTATTTCCTCTGGAGATTTCCTTACGCGTGGCAGATCTCTTTCGATTGTGGACATGAGAGTTCCATCCCGGTCATAAATATCTATTTGGTAATCGCTGGAGGAAACAGGAGCTATATAGACAACACCATCCCTGTCAGCCGCGAAGGCCACAGAAAAGATGGTGTTCTCAAGAAAAGATGCCATGTTGCTTGGATCGAACTGGAAAGAGTTCTCGAAATAGACAACAGTTGGATCGGGCGAATCCTCCCACCTGCCCACTTTGAAACTGACCATTATGGCGTCTTCCTGCATACTGGTTACATTGGAAGCCCCCACAAAGGCGTAACCGTCCACTCCCCATGCCCACTGCGGCACTCCCTGTCCCATAAAATCGATTTGCTGGCTGTCATAAGAACCATTGGGGCTGAACCTGCTGAAGCCGCCGGCTGCCTGGTCAAGAACACCGAATGATCCTTCCGAGAGCAGTACCATACCCCCGGGGTAGAGCATCTCACCCGGACCGCTGCCCTCCCTGCCGATCTGCATCAGGAATTCACCGGAAGGATCGAAGATCTTTATACAGCAGGCCGCTTCATCCAGAACTGCTATGTTTCCTTCATTCGTGTATAGAGCGTCACCTATTGTTCCGAAAACGTAGTTGGAATCCCCCATGAGAATACCGATGGTATCTGAAGGTGTTACAAACATGGTGTCAACAGAAGTGTCTGTAATTGCATCTTCCGGAGCGGTTCCGCCTCCGCAGCCTGCAAGCACTGTCAGCATAAAAATACAAGCGCAGATCAATATCCTCATGAGACTCATCCCTTCTGTCAGAATTTCATCAACATCTGTACTATAGCATATTATCTCAATTTCCATGCGGAAATACGGAATCCGTGCAGATGCGCTTCAGTTGATGGATTTGCGTACAAAGGGAATAAGCAGGTACAGCAGCGTTGCCCATCCCCCGAGGGGCCATGCCAGGAAGAACACCAGAACGGAGAAACCGGGGAAGATAATCGCTCCCAGCCATCGGTTTTTCCTGATTTCCCTCTCCAGCCCAAGATCAGGATGACTTCTTGCATAAGCGTACTGGATATCTATAGACAGGCTTATCAGAAAGAGGTTAACCACGAATATCTGTACTGAGAGAACACTGTGGAAATTTCCGATAATATCCGTTGTTACTGGAATCAGAGCGATAAACAGAAGATGGATCATGATTATCCAGTTGAGACCGGCATCCGTCTTCTTAATTCTGTCCATAAGGTAATGCTGCCCTATCCAGAAACTCGCCAGAGTCATAAAAGCAATGATGTAATGACGAAGCTGCTCCAGCATTCTCGGAATAGCCTGAATAAGGGATTCATGCGTATGAACTACCGAATCGACATCAATACTTAAAACAGCAAGGGTCATCGCAATGGCATAGACACCATCCGACAGCGCCTCTATTCTGTTTTTCCCAAGCATGGCTTTCTTCATAACATTACCTCCGGGGCGGAATCAGCTGATATCTTACATTCGCATACTTCTCCGGTCAATATTCTCATAACATGATTAATCCTGTTTTCTGACCGATCGAACCAGCTCCATCGCTGGTTAGGTGTTTA
>CAZUYF010000018.1:0-17803 GCA_964624675.1 uncultured bacterium | reverse complement strand
TTCTCCGCTATTGCAATCGCTGTAAGCCCGTACTTTTCCATTACACGTTCTGGAGACCCGCTGGCGCCGAAAGTATCCTGCATGGCAACGGTATCTATTGGAACAGGCAGCTCCCGCGCAAGGGTCTCTGCCACTGCCCCGAACAGGCCGCCTGTCACCTGGTGATCTTCAGCTACAATAACCGCCCCGGTCTTTCCGGCCTGCTGCACAAGAAGTTCCCTGTCAATGGGTTTCACCGAAACCATATCGATGACCCCTGCTGAAATGCCTTTTCCCTTGAGAATGGCGGTCGCCTCGATGGAAAGACTAACCATGGCTCCGCAGGCAACCAGTGTAATATCGTTACCTTCTCTCAGCAGATTCCCTTTGCCGATCTTCACCTTTTCACCGCTGGTGTAAAGCTGAGGAACCGGATTTCTTCCGAAGCGGATGTAAACGGGACCATCAGCTTCCAGAGAAGCAATAACCGCTGCACGGGTCTGGTTGGAATCCGCAGGAACGAGAACCTTCATGTTGGGGAGTACCCGCATAAGTGCCACATCCTCCAGAGCCTGGTGTGTTGCGCCGTCCGGTCCCACGCTTACTCCGCCATGCGCACCGGCTATCCGAACATCAAGATTCATATAACAGATGCTCGTCCTGATCTGATCCCATGCGCGGCCGGCCAGAAATACGCCGTACGTTCCAACGAACGGGATGAAACCCTCGAGGGCAAGACCTGCAGCTTCTCCCAGCATATCCTGCTCGCTTACTCCGAGGTTGAAGAACCTGTCAGGGAATTCCTTTCCGAATGAAGCGCTCCCGATTGATCGGGAAACATCCCCTTCTATCACAACCACCCGGCTGTTCTCTCTGCCGGCCTGCAGAATGCCTTCGACATACCCTTCCCTGGTCGGCTTCAAGTTAAGATCTTTCATGAAAGACCTCCCCGGATCTCACTGACAGCTGAAGCGTACTCCTCTTCATCCGGGCATCTGCCATGCCACATACATGTATTCTCCATGAACGAAACACCTTTTCCCTTCACCGTATCTGCGATGATAACCGATGGGAATGGTGTTTGTGCGCAGTGCTCAAATGCTTTTTCAAGGGAGGGAAAACTGTGTCCATCAGCGATTATCACGTCCCATCCGAATGCAAGCCATTTATCGACAAGCGGTTCAATCTCCATAACTTCCGAAACCGGTCCATCCAGCTGTATGCGGTTCCGATCAACAATGGCTGTAAGGTGTTTCAGATTGAAATGGGAGGCGGTCATTGCCGCTTCCCAGATACTGCCCTCCTGCAGCTCTCCATCGCCCAGCAGACAGAAAACGCGGCTCTCCCTGTCATCCAGCCTTATACCGTGAGCAATACCGCACGCAATGGATAGACCCTGTCCAAGACTTCCCGTGGAAGCATCAAGACCGGGAAGAACATGCATGTTGGGATGCCCCTGAAGCCTGGATCCAAGTTTTCTGAGTGTCAGAAGTTCAGCAGGATCAAAATATCCCCTCCTTGCGAGAACCGAGTACAATGCGGGACATGCATGACCTTTGGAGAGAATGAACCTGTCTCTCCCCGGCCAGCGGGGTTCCCCGGGACGAATGTTCATCACATTCCAGTACAGCTCGACAAGTATCTCCACCGCTGAGAATGAACCGCCCGGATGACCGCTGCCCGCAGCACGAATCATCTCGAGCACATCCAATCGAACCTGCAGGGCATGTTCACGCATTTGAGCGTTATCTAACATTTCCAAACCTCGTCACTATAATAAACTACTTATTCCAGTCGGAAAGGAATTTCTCCAGTCCTATATCGGTCAGGGGATGCTCCACAAGCTTCCTTACAACTGCAGTGGGAACCGTAGCTATATGGGCTCCGGCAAGCGCTGCCTGCTCGACGTGCTGAGTATGCCTTATGCTGGCGGCGATTATCCTGGTCCCGAATCCATGAAGATCATATATCTCGGCAAGATCGGCTACGACCTCCATACCGGGGATTCCGATATCATCCAGTCTTCCAACGAAAGGACTGACAAAGGAAGCACCCGCAAGGGCTGCTGTGTACCCCTGCGCCGCAGAGAATACCAGAGTAACGTTACACCGTATTCCCTCCTTTTCGAGTATGGACACAGCTGCCAGACCCTCTTTTCCCATGGGGATCTTGATTACTACGTTTTCGTGCCATTCGGCCTTTTCCCTGGCCTCCCTCAGCATTCCTTCTCTCTCCGTGCTGATGACCTCAGCGCTTATGGGACCATCGACAATATCGCAGATCTCGCCTATAACTTCCCTGAAATCCCTGCCCTCCCTGGCAATAAGTGAAGGATTCGTCGTTACTCCGGACAGAATGCCCCAGGCAGCGATCTCTTTAATGTCATCGACGTTTGCAGTATCAAGAAAAAGTTTCATAATCTTCCTTTCAATCGAGATCTCTTATTGACCCCTTCTGCTTGATAACGGGAATAGGTACGTATCCGGTCACCAGTGTTTTCGGTTCATCAAATCCGAAATCAACTGTTATCCTCCATTCAGATCCATCTTTTACAGCCTTTTTCACAAGTCCTCTGCCATACCTTGGATGTCTCACAAGATTTCCGGTTCTGTAAACAATGGTATTCTCATTCGCTTCTGTGAAGTCAGCTTCTGGAACCCTGGCAGTGAACGCAGTTTTTGGAGGCTGTATTCTGCTCTCCCCGCTTGCTATCTCAGCTATAAACCTGGATGGACCCGATTGCGATACTCCCGCTCTTTTTCTGTTCAATGCGCATGTCAGTATCAGCCTTTCGCGGGCTCTAGTCATACCAACGTAAAGTAGTCTTCTTTCCTCTTCCATATTGGAAGGGGCGAACTCACCAGGTCTTATGAACGGAAGCATGCCCTCCTCAAGTCCAGCTACGAAAACAACGTTGAATTCCAGGCCTTTGGCACAATGAAGGGTCATAAGGGCGATTTTGCCGCTGTTCTCTCCCTCGTACTCGTCAACGGTTGTAGCCAGACTGATGTCCGTCATGAAACCGGGCAGGTTTCCCCCGGGAACGGCCTGATCGTATTCCGATACACTTCTTCGGAACTCTGCGATATTCTCAAGGCGTGACTGATCCGTAATGTCTTCAGTATCGTACTGCGCTGCTAAACCTGTACTGTCTAGAAGGCTGTCGACTATTTCAGAAGCTGATGCACCCTCAGCAGCATTTTCCCCGGCAAGTCTGAACCACTCTCCAAGCTTTTTCAGCTCTCTCGATGCTTTGGAAGTCATACCTCCGATACTATCGGTAATAAGCATTGCATCCACAGGATCAATACCTTTCGTATCCACAAAAGTGAAAAAGGATGCTCTCCCCTTCCCTCCAAGCCCCCTTGAAGGTTTATTGATTATCCGCTCAAGACTGAGGCGATCATCATGGTTTATAACGACTCTCAGGTAAGCGATAATATCCTTGATCTCCATCCGTTCATAGAACCTCTGGGATCCCACGACTTCGTAGTTTACACCATGCTTTCTGCATGCAGTCTCGAACTGACGCGACTGTGCGTTAGTCCGGTACAGCACTGCAATTGAATCAGATGGACATGAGCCGTCCTCCATCAGTTCCATTATTTCCTTCAGTATCCATTCAGCCTCTTCGATTTCATTGTATAGAGATCTGACAGTTATCGGATATCCGGCGTCCTGCTTCGTCCATAGTGTTTTGCCGTGTCTCTTAAAATTATGATTTACCAGTGAGGACGCTCCGCGCAGAATGTTTCCGCTGGATCTGTAGTTCTCCTCCAGTCTGATGATTCTGGTGCCCGGAAAATCCTCAGAGAATTCCAGAATGTTCTCTACACAAGCTCCCCTCCACGCATAGATGGACTGATCGTCATCACCAACAACGCATATTCCAGCACCATCCTTTGAAAGCTCTTTCAGAAGCTCATGCTGCACTTTATTAGTATCCTGGTATTCATCAACCAGAATGTATGAGAACATGGAAGAATAGAGTTTTCTTATGTCACTATTATGACGAAATATGCTCAGAACTCCTGTCAATAAATCGTCAAAATCAAATGCCCCGGAAGATTTCAAACGCTCCTGGTATTTTTGATAAACCTCGGCAAGATCCACGTCACTCTGGGTGGATGCCTGCTCAACCGCTTCCTCCGATGAAATGCCTTCGTTCTTGTTCCTTGAGATGTATCCCTTTGCAAGACCTGGAGTAATCTTCGTTGATGAGTTCATTCCTTTTAGAAGCCTTCTGATCAAGGTTTTCTGATCATCAGCATCGTAGATAACAAAATTCTCACTGTATCCGAGACAGTGGGCTTCGCGTCTCAGAATCCAGGCACAGATGGAGTGGAATGTTCCCAATCTTACTCTGGAGCCTCTTCCGGGAAGCATGCTCTCAACACGTTCTTTCATTTCCTGTGCAGCCTTATTCGTAAAAGTCATGGCAAGAATCTCCCATGGTTCCGCATAACCTTTCTCGATAACGTGTGCTATTTTTGCCGTAAGTACCCGCGTTTTACCGCTTCCGGCTCCAGCAAGTACAAGAAGAGGGCCTCCTGTATAATCTACAGCTTCCTTTTGTCTGGCATTCATTTGGTCTTTACTCATAATATATTTCCAATTGGCAAGGTTCTTGCTTTACTATAGGTGTTCGGTAGAAAATACAAAAGTTTCGGGAGAATTTCAAATGCAGAAACCTGGATTGAAAAACTGGATGATCGTCGCTCTCGCAGTGATTATTGTGCCAGCTTTTGTTCTCGTGATACTGCCGGTCTGATCCCCTCCCTGACCGGCCGTTGAGAACATATTGTGATCCAGGATACGAGCAGGCAACTGGTTGACCCCTCCAGTTGCCTGCGCTAATATCCAGCCACGAACGGTACTGTCAAACATCCAGAGACTCGACTATTTCAATACTTCTGCTGCAGCCCAATCTCCCGGCTCCAGCCTCAATCATAGCAAGAGCATCCGTGAGGGTTCTGATCCCGCCTGAGGCTTTTACTCCAATTGCTTCCCCGACAGTATTTCGCATAAGAGCAACATCATACACAGTGGCACCGCCGCTGCTGAACCCGGTGGAGGTTTTAACCCAGGAAGCACCGCTGTCCATAGCGATTCTGCATGCAAGAATCTTCTCTTCGTCAGTGAGAAGACAGGTCTCAAGAATAACCTTTACCGGTTTTCCTGAAGATGCGCGGACCACATCCTTAATACAGGCTGAAGTTTTACTGATATCGCCAGCCTTCAAGTATCCGATCGGTACCACCATGTCCAGTTCACCTGCTCCAAGGGTCACAGCTCTATCAGCTTCCTGTCCCATGCAGTTTGTCGCACCGAGGGGAAACCCAATGACTGAACATACTATAGGGCTGGATTTACTCAGGTTCTCCGAAGCGAGCGATACCCAAAGAGGGTTGATGCAGGCAGAATAGAATCCGTAACGAATCGCTTCACCGCACAATCTTTTTATATCATCAGGAACGGCATCTGGCTTCAGAAGTGTGTGATCGATAATGGAAGCGAGTTCTGATCTGGTCAATGAGCTAGCCCTCCCGGAGGAATAGAAGGTTGATTTCACCAGGATCAATAGACATTGATTCATCACTGAAAATTACCCGGCCATTGACTTCAACTCTGACGGGGTGCTCTCCTCCGGGAAGCCTGAGTCGGGCCACAAATATCTGAGAGGGCAGCGTCAGCCATGCTCTCAAGTCTGCCCGTTCGGTGACGGCACCAAAAATGCTCAGCACAAGACCGGTAACACGCGAAATGCCGCTGTTCTCTTCCGTAAGCTCCTCCACAAGCTGTTCCCCCGCCTCTGTTACACCGGCCTTTACAGCCAGTCTGACAACAGCTCTCGCAATATCACGCCCTGCATGATCCTCAAGGTTCTTTCTGGCTATCCCTGTAAGGTCTTCGGCAAGGAATCCATAAGCCCGGGTTTCTCCCGAAGAAATGGTGACCGTCCAGGATTCGCGCCGTTTGGGCGCTATAGCCGGGAGAGAGACTCTGTATACCCGGTCGTTGAGAATAAAAGTATAGGATTTCTCAATCCTGGCGGGGATCAAGCCCAGCTCGAGAATAACCACTATTTCTCCATGATCCTGATCCGGACCATCGTTTTCCCAGGTCACTTCAGGCCAGCTTGCGGAGTAGTTCTGATAGACCGACTGCATGCCGATTGTACTTGATAACCTTAGAATGTCGGATTTTACGCGCTGGGGAGCCGGGATTCCATAATCCGCAGCATATGAAGAATCGTAAACCGAGGCACTGTTCCGGTAAGCGATAAGGGCATTATTGAGATCTCCTGCCTTCTCGTAGAGAATGCCCATGAAGTATCTGATAAATGCGTCATCACTGTACCTGTTCTTGTTCTCTTCATAATTCTGGTTAAGCACCCGCAGTTTATCGTTAACCCTTCTGCACTCAACCAGGGCATCTTCCATGTTGTTTTCAGAAGCATAACTTACTGCCAAACAGTAATTTATAAATACTTTTTCATAATCTGCCCCGCGGAAGTCAAGGGCAAGATCGCTACTTAAGAATGCCTCTACTTCCTGCCCCAGTTCAATTCCGCGCTGCTGATCGCTAAGTCTGTCAGCCTGAAGCAGAAGAATCCGAGCCGATGCGAAATCACCTGAAAGCCGCATGAGATTTCCCAGCTCCATAAGGTAGAGAAGCCTGTTCCTGCCAGTGGAATCAGTGAAATTTTCCCTGAATTCCTCGATGGCAAGATCAGGTCTATCCATCCTCAAGCTCGAGGTTACAGGTCTCATTTCTCTGGTATAATCTGTTGCGCAGCTGGAAATCACAACGGCTGCTGCAATCGCAACTGTAATGAATAAATTACATGGTCTGATCATAGCTTTGCTATCTCCATTACAGGACGGTTCATTCAGGAACTGAAAAGACTCGGATGGTTGCTGCCTACCACTCGATCATCTTCTTGATCTCGAGACTTCCTATCCAGGATTTAAGTGCCGTTTCTACGTCGATAAGCTCAAGGCTGATCTGGTAGTAAATACTTCTGGTACTATTCTCTTCATCGACTATTGATCCGATACTGCCGGTCATTACAAAATCTGCACCGATCTCATGACCGAATGCGGCAGCAGTTGCAGGTGACGCGAAGATGGTCTGATCTTCCCTTTCAGATCTGACTTCCCCTCTGCTGTCTCCACCCGCTGCTATCTGAGCATCCCCTGATTCCAGAAGAGACTGTTCTATGGCATTCATGAAGATATCTGTGTTAATATGTTCCGAGCTCTCATTGTAGATTCCGCCCACAACAATGACAGGTATATGTTCAGGGCCAACCCTGTCTCTATCGGCCAGGAAATCCGTGAGCCATCTACCACTCAAACACTGGGTGACCATTGTATCAGCCACCATGTGGGCATCGGTTTCGTTCCAGTATCCGCTGAGGTCGGTTACCGTGTCCGGATCGGTTCGAGTTACCTCTCTGCCTCCACAGCCGACAACAAGGATAGCAATGGTAGAAATTGCGAGGATCTTTAAAACACTATTCATAATCTGTTCCTTTCAGTGTCAGTTTCCATTCCGTTCAATCCAGGGCATCGGCACTACTCCCCGGAAAATTACATTGTAATACCCGCTCTCCCTTAGAGCTGTTCCCTCATAAGGAGGATCAAGGGGCTTCAATATCAGTGCGTACGGAGATTGAAGATCTGAGATTGTATCAGGAGACTGCTCCCAGGCATCTCGTGTCCATTCCCACATTATTCGTTCTTCAGGTGATTGATTCTCCGAGAACATGGCCAGTCTTGCCGGAGATGTACCTATGATGCCTGAAAGGGTCATAGATATGAAATCCGAATAGGCATTCATGACTTCCCATGTGTCTTCCAACCCTATTGCACCCGCTGACACAGCGGCTGCAGTTTCTGCCCTTGTGGGAAGCCGTTTACCGTAATCATTAAGATAAAGTCTTGCGGCATCGAATGTAACTGAAGTAGCCGGAATATCAAAACATCCAGTCTGGACGGTAACACCGGTTACTCCGTTCTGCTCATTTCTGTAGATAACCCATGGGGTATATCTGACAAAGACGATGTTCCTGAAATCCTCTCCCATATTCTCACCGGGCATAAGCAGTTCTTCCTGTCCGGTAATGTAAATTGGTATCTGGTCGACATGAGATATCTCCTGGGCTAACCAGTCGAGAATATCTCTGCAGATAACAGGCTCTCTATCAATATAGAAGGCTTCAACATAGATACTCTCTCCCTCAACTGTTACGGTTGAAGGAGCTATATACTCCATACCGGGAGGCGGGATGGGGATATAGCAATCAGTGCAGAAATCTCCATCGTTTTCCGTACCGCATGCCGGGCAGGTCCATGCGGAAACAATCGATACAAGGATAAATAGAAGATAAAGTATTTTCAAATCGATATTCCTCCGTACTATTTCAAAAGCTATCGGTCTTCTCTATCAGTATACATATTCCCATCAGAATTCAGCCCCGATGGTAATATTCTGCTCTGGTTTGCGGGAAATACCGCGAAGATCCGTACGCCATGCAATGTCATGTTTCAGCAGAAAGTAACCGAGATTGATCCTGTATCCTATTCCCAGGCTCATCTTCAGGTCGTCAAGATGGTAACCTCCTGCAGTAGAAGCTCCATGAAAACTGGAAAGATCATCGAAGGCGCAGCCAAGGTCAAAGAACAGAACACCTCTTCCATTTCTGAAAACAAGCGGAAGAGGTGCATCAAGCGCCAGCGTATTCACGAAGGGTACTCTCATCTCCGCTGTGAATATTCCATATCTGCGTCCATGAATAGTAGCGTAATCGTACCCCCTCAGGATATCGCCCTGGTTTGTGTAGAAACCAAGAAGCTCATCTATCGTCTCAACTTCTCCCCATAACAGCCGGTGAGGTATGGCGCCGCCAAGAAAGAACACTTGCGCGTCTGGCCCCCAGCTTGTTCCACCTGCGAGCCTTGTGGCGAATGTCACCCTCTGGGACACCCATAAGTAATTTCTGAAGTCCAGCAGGATAGTACTGTAACTTGCTGATCCTGAAATGGATGGGGCATATTCAGCTACGATACTTAGTCTGTTTCCAACCCTTGGACCCACACTTCCCCAGAGTGCGTTATCAAAGACGATCCCGGTCTGCAAGGAAATGATATCCTCATCTATATCTGCTGAAGAATTCCAGGTTCCGGTTCGACTTAAATGTCTATACTCCAGCGCACCGATGACCCTCAGCGATGGACTGTAAGGGAACCTGGCCATAGCAAATCCACCCATATCAACGTCTCGAACTTCTTCATAATGGCCATCGGAAAACCTGAACAGATGTCTGTACGATTGCCGCATAAGGCCGAAGACGAAATCGGTACGATGAGGAAGATAACCGTAGAAAACAGCCACATCCACATCGCTGAGACTGCCTCCGTTCAGGTTCGTATTCACTGCGATCTGGTGGTGGGCAAGAATGTCGCTGAGAATGAACTGAAAGTATCCGGCAACCCCTAAATAAGAGTCGTACGCTGCCATTGCACTGGCGTAATCTAAAGTCAGTCTTGGCGAATAGGGGGAAATACTGCACTGGAACTCATCCTCAATGCACTGAACGGATAGATCGCTATCTGATGGAGCATCTTCTTCAAAAAGATCGGATGAAGCTGTCAGGGTTCTGGGTACTGATCGAACAGTTTGTTCTGATGTCGAGTCAGCGATAGGATAATATTCAGGAATGCGACTGTTTTCAGTTTCAGCGGTAGTTACATGATACGATCCGTGTTCACATGCTATCACTCGTCTGTCTGTAATGTCGTACGCAAGAAAAACCCCGCTTCCATTCCAGTCACTGGACACGAAAGTCAATATATCGCCCGAAGCAGCCCAGGAAGGGGAATCGATGGTTCGGTAAAGGGCTGTAAGGCGGACAATCTCACCGGTTGTATCCTGGAGCAGGTAAAGGTCGGGAAAACCGCTCATGTTTGATATAAAGAGTATCCCATCCGGAACGCTGATAGGGTACCTGATTTCAGAAGAATCAGTCAGTACAGTAACGGATTCACCTTCAAGTGTGTATTCAATTATTCTCGTCTCTCCACTGACTGTTTCAGCAGCGCAGAGGATTCTGTCATCGATCCAGGACAGGTCTCGTTCCCCTGATATGTCATCGTTGATCTGTGATAATGCCCGTTCCTGAATATCCCAGACGTAGATGTTCAAACGACCGTTGTCCATACCTGCAAATCCGATGTACCTGCCGCAGGAAGACCAGGCAGGATCGCGGATCAGGTCCAGTTCAAAGGGAAGGTTATCCATATTTCCATCTGAACAGATGATAAGCTGATCTCCGGAAACATACTGCGCCGCTACGACAATGGAATCAGCCGATGGGGAAAAACTGCACACGCGGTACATTGGTGATATCGAAACATCAGAAATTCCTCCGGATACAAACGGTCTCTCTTCTACCTCACCCGTCAGAGCTGATCTTACGGTAACTGCTAAGTGTGCGTGATGGTATTCGACACCGGCAATAAGCCTTCCATCAGTTGATACTATGGAGTTGATCTGCATTATTCTTTCATCATCCCTGTAAATGGCATTCGCAATATCACTGGGACTCTCACCGCAGGCCAGCTCGGACCAATATGTTTCCCGGGCCCATTCCAGGAATTTTTCACTGAATTGAGCGCTGGACATGTTGAATACTGTTTCGAAGATGTCTCCGGATCTTCGGTCTCCATTGGAAGAACCACTCGATTCCGTGTTTGCAGCTGAATTTATTCTACTTCGAGTATTGATACGCTGAACGAATTCCCTGTACTTCTCCTCACCATATCTTTCGTTCATAAAATGATAGATCGCCTGGCCTTCGCGGTAAACAAGGTAATCATTTCTTCTGGAAAGCTGATCAATAGAAACGATCTGATTAGATATGACCATATCTCTGAATTCGGCTTCGGAAGCCGCATCCCATCCTATGGATGTGTATTCTGCAAGACCTTCCATCATCCAGAGAGGTGTACCTCCTGTAATAATGTTAAGCAGGGAATGCTTGTAAAGCATATCGAAGATAAAAGCATGGTTGAGTTCGTGGGCTATAACATGGCGGAACTCTGACCAGTAACCTGTAAATGGTACTACCACCCTGCCTTTGTAAAACTCAGTGAATCCGCCGACTGCCTGTGATATTTCGTATGGATTGATATCGGTCTGTCTGAAATCACCAGGAGAAATGTAAAGGACAATAGGTATAGGTTCCACAGGCATATAATCGAATTCCTCGGATAGCTTCAGCAATTCTCTTTCTGTATGCACAAGAAGAGTCTCCGCAGGTATCTCTCCACCTTGAGGAAAATAAATAGTGAAATGCCTGCCGTGGATCTCCCACCATTCCTGCTCTCCAACCTGAACTTTATTTCTTCCATAGGAAGTTGCGAAACAGATAGAAAATAAAACCGGAAGGAATAGGATTAATGCCTTTTTCATTTAACCTCCAGATAACACTGTTCAGGCATTCGTAGTTCGACTATACTGCCAGGGTTCCCGTTCGAACAGGAGATACAATGCGAATATACTCAAATGCCACAATTCTGCTCATGATCGCTCTTGTTACACTGATATCCTGCGATGAACCCGACTCCTACAGTTCTATTTCAGATAATCAGAAGAGTGAACTCCGGGAGTGGGCAGGAATCCTCGCGAGGTACTGGATTCTGCCACCGGATGACAGTCTTAACTCAGGGAAACCGGATGAAACTGAATTACTCTCTCTGATACAATCCTGCGAATCGAACCCGGAAGCATGGGCCTACCTTTATGGCTGCATAGCCGACACCATCTCAATTCTGGAACCACCATCTCCAGCTTGCCAGCAGTAAGATGGGGTCGGATCTTGAATTTTGGCATTCTCTGATTTGTTATAACAGTAACAAATGCCAAAATTCAAGATCCGACCCCATCAATTCGACCCCATCAATTGTTTAGCTATCGAACTCTGGTTATCACTCTGGAGATGTCCTTGAAGACTATCAGCAGGAAGATGAGCAGGATGAGTATCATACCGGTCTGCTGGATTATCTGCACCTTCTTCTTCGAAAGGGGTTTTCCCCTGATACCCTCTATAACAAGGATGACAACGTGTCCTCCGTCCAGGACCGGAATCGGAAGAAGATTGAATATCATTATCGCCAGGGATATACTTGCAATGGTATAGAGGTAACTGGGTAATCCAGCCCGGGCCTGCTGCCCCAGGGTTTCGGCGACATAAATGGGGCCTCCCGAACTCTCGGCCAGCTCTGCAGGTTTCTGAAACAGCCTGAAAAGTGTGGTGCATACAAAAACGGTACCCTCACCTGCGGATTTAACACCCGCAGCAATGGCTTTGAAAATAGGAAGCCTGACCCTCTCCACAGGCAGCAGAACGGCAACACCTGTCAGTATCCTGCCGTCGTACTCCTTGGGGGTTACAAAAGCTGTGTCAACGATGCCGTTTCTAGAGAACTCAATTGCCAGCTCCTGGGTATTACCTGTCACTATTGATTGAAAATCGTGCCAGATGGCAACAGGCTTTCCATCGATGGCGATAATGCTGTCCCCGGCTCTCAGGCCGGATTCGTAGGCGGGAAAGCCTATCATGGCTTCGCCAATGACTGCAGGTATCAGGGCCTGAAAAGGAATAGCTTCCGCCGGCAGGGAATAATCTCTCTCGAGTGTTCCAGCAGATGTCCCTACGGTCATTGTTCCGGGAGTAACGGAATACATCATGCCCAGCATCTCATAATAATCTGCAACGGGATAACCGTTCACCGAGAGGACAGTATCTCCGACGCCCAGACCGAGCGGGTTATCGGCATTGCCTACAACGGCAGGAGCAATATCTATATCCCACCCTACAATGCCGAATATGGTTATAAGTATCAGCGCGGTGAGTACAAGGTTAGCGAATGGACCCGCAAGAGCTACAAGAACTCTCCTGAACCAGGAGACATCCGTAGCGGGTTCACCAGTGGTGCCGAGATTTACCCTGCAGTATCCGCCGAGGGGTATCACCCCTATGCAGTATTCCGTTCCGCCAATTTTTCTTTTGAAAATATGCGGGGGGAAACCAAGGGAAAAGCGTGGAACTTCAAGACCGAGTGCCTTGGACATAAGAAGGTGTCCCATCTCGTGAAAAAATACGATCACACCGAGTCCGAATACTATGGCAACAATGCTCAGCATAGCTTTCTCACAATCCTTTCGGCTTGAATTCGCGAATCTCTGTCTACCCTCATAACGGTCTGGAAATCACTGATTTCCAGCGCCTCATGCCCGGTAAGCACCTCTTCGATTACGTTGGCTATATCTCCGAAACTGATCTTCCGGGCAAGAAATGCCGCGACTGCGACTTCATCCGCAGCGTTCGCTGCAGCAGGCCAGGTTTTTCCATCCTGTCCAGCCCGTACAACCATATCGAAGGCGGGATACCTCCGCCCGTCAAGCTCGCTGAACTCCAGTGTCCCCCAGTCAAGCGGGCAGTCATAGGATATCTGTTCAAGTTCGCGGTCGGGATACTGCAGGGCGTACTGAATTGGTATCTTCATATCCGGTTTACCCAGAAGAGCTTTCCAGGAACCATCCTCAAGCCTTACGAAAGAATGAACAATGCTCTGCGGGTGCAGGACCACATCAATCTGTAATCCTTCGAACAGCCATCGGGCTTCTATAACCTCGAAGGCTTTATTCACCATAGTAGCAGAGTCAACAGTTATTCTGGCGCCCATATCCCAGGTTGGGTGATTGAGAATATCATCGACACCCGCCGTCTGTAATTTTTCAACAGGGATATCCCGCGCGGATCCTCCGCTAGCCGTCAGTGTAATACTCCTCACAGGACGTGGTTCCCGATTCAGGCATCTGAATATCGTACTGTGCTCGCTGTCAACTGGTATGATGCGGCCGGCTGAGATATGATCGCGAAGCAGGGAGCCGCCAACAACAAGACTTTCCTTGTTGGCCAGGGCCAGTGTAATACCCATGTCCCTGCAGATAAGGCTGGCTCGCAGGCCGGCGCTTCCAACAATGGCGTTGAGAACCATGTCAGCCCCGTCAATAGCTCTATGAAGAATTTCATGACCGGTTTCCACACCTTCGGGGCATTCTCCACCCGGAGAAGCGATCGCGGTTACTGATGGGGCATACCGCTCCCTCTGCTTCATAAGAAGATCAATATTGCTGTTGCAGAGTAATGAATGCACCTCAAGTTCTGGATTTGCACTTATGATCTCAAGAGCCTGTATTCCTATCGAGCCGGTACTTCCCAGGACTGCCACTCTCCTCATCATGTCAGCATTCCCGCGAATTTAAAGAGGATCAGTAGAACCCACACAACTGGAACAACTGCGAGAATACTGTCGAATCTGTCAAGAAACCCCCCGTGTCCGGGAAGAAATGTCCCGGAATCCTTAACTCCCGCATCTCTCTTCATTGCGGACTCCAGCAAGTCCCCGATGACGGCGGCCACACCTCCTGCCGCCCCTATCATCAGCATGGTAAACAGAGGAAACCCGGCCCCGACAGAACCTGCAAGGACAGCACCACCAATTGCGCCTGCTATACCGGCGAAAAAACCTTCCCAGGATTTGGCCGGGCTGATGGAGGGAGCCATTTTGTGCCGTCCGAAAGCACTCCCCGCGAAGTAAGCCAGTGAATCTCCCAGCCAGCAGATCAGCAGTGGGATGAACATGACCCATGATGATTGGAAATCCAGCCTCAACCTTGCCAGTAGACCGAATCCGAGGGCAAGCGCGATGGACATACCTGTAATTCCCGCAGTTTTCATACGCGATTTGCTTACACCGTCGCTGAATATCCATACCGCTCCGATGATTGCTCCGGGGAACAGGATCACAACTATTGAGATAATCGGCTCTAGAAGAGCGACAGCAACAGTTGATCCTGCTACCATTGCAGCATGTACCGCTTTCATTGACATACCGGAACCCGGTCTGAACAGAGTAACCGCTTCAATCGCGCAGAGGGCTGCAATAAGCGCGAAAAATGCAGTTGTCAGATAAGGGATATTAAGAAATGCGACTACCGCGAACAGCCCGATACCGGGAACGGCTACCGCCACTCTGATTGCCAGGGAATTGAATGATTTCATCGGTCGGAATCTAAATCGCCGAATCGTCTTCGTCTTGATCTGTAATCCTCGAAAGCCTCCTCAAGATGTACCCTCCTGAAATCAGGCCAGAGAACATCTGTGAAGTACAGTTCCGAATAGGCAGATTCCCACAGAAGAAAATTTGACAGCCTCTGCTCACCGCTGGTTCGTATGATGATATCCGGATCGGGTACGTCCGGAAGATACATGCAGGATGTAATGGTATCCTCGGTGATATCGGAGGCTTTCATAGATCCAGCTTCGATATCCCTGGCGATCTTTACAGTTGCGTCGGTTATCTCGGCTCTGCCGCCGTAACTCAGAGCAAGAATCAGGTTCAGACCTTCGTTGGAGCTGGTCCTATTCATCGCATTTCGCAACTCATTCAGCGGTCCGCGAGGCAGATCATCAAGCCGGCCGGTGGCTCTGATTCTGACCTGGTTTCTGTCAAGATCGTCAATGTTGCGCTTTATGAAGCTTTTCAAAAGGGTCATTATGAAGATGATCTCGGCTTTTGGTCGCTTCCAGTTTTCGGTTGAAAAGGCGTACAGGGTCAGGTATTCAACGCCCACTTCGCCGCAGTATTCAACGGCATCGTGAATAGACTTCTCCGCTGCCTTATGACCCTCGATCCGTTTCAGACCGTGAGATCTTGCCCAGCGACCGTTGCCATCCATGATTATTCCCACATGGGTAAGATGGTTGTCAGAATTCAATACCGTCAAACCTCTAGTATTTCAGCTTCTTTTGATTCGAGGTATTTGTCGATTTCGAAGATAGCCTCATTAGCGGCATCCTGGATATCGCTGAGGGTTTTGTGCTCCTCATCCTCAGTGATATCACCTGCTTTGCTGGACTTGTGCAGTTCGTCATTGCCGCTTCTTCTGATATTCCTTATCGCAGTCCTTCCGGATTCAGCAAGCTTCTTAACGTGCCGGCTGAGTTCCTTCCTGCGATCATCGGACAGCTTTGGAACGGGGATTCTTACTACAGGTCCATCTGCAGAAGCCCTGAGACCAAGATCCGATTTTTGTACAGCGCGAACAATCGCATCTGATGTTGAGGGATCGAAGGGTTGTACTACGATAAGCCGGGGCTCCGGCGCCGATATTCCGGCCACCTGTTTTATGGGATGCAGCCCCCCCCAGCACTCGACTCGCAGATTGTCCAGAAGAGCGGGACTTGCCTTGCCAGTTCTTATTACTGACATCTCCCTTGCGGTGTTCTCAACCGCCTTTTTCATTCTGCTTTTCTGATCCTTCAGAATCTGATCAATCATAGCTCATTCCCCCTATCAGGCTTCCGATTGAAGGTTCTTTGAATACCCTTAGGATATTTTTCGGATCCCATATATTGAAAATACTAATAGGAAGCCCTGCGTCTCGACAAATGGCGATTGCGGCAGCGTCCATCACCTTCAGATCAAGCATGAGCGCCTTATCGTATGTTAGTGTTTCAAATCGCTGCGCTTCAGGGTTTTGCGCAGGGTCCGAATCGTATACTCCATTAACCTTCGTACCCTTGAGCAACCTTGTGCATCCTGTCTGCACTGCTCTGAGTGCAGCCGCGGTGTCCGTTGTAAGGCACGGGTTGCCTGTTCCCCCCGCATATATGACAACGTAGCCACTGCCAAGGTATTCTTCGGCTCTCTCCGGGGAAAAGGTTTCAAAAATGCCTTCAACAGGTATGGATGAAAGCACAGCCGCTCTGCCGCCGCGCTTCCTTATTGCATCTCTGAATGCAAGGCCGTTGATGAGTGTTGCCAGCATTCCCATCTGGTCTCCGGTGATCCGATCAATCGATCTCAGATCCCTTCCCCGTATGAAATTGCCTCCACCCGTAACTACTCCAACACTGCATCCGGCGGCAGCAAGATCCAGAACGGCTTCCGCAAGTTCTCCCGTGATATCAGGATCTATTCCATGACCGGTTTCGCCCGCAAGAATCTCTCCGCTGAGTTTGAGCAGAACACGCTTACTCCCGGTCCGGTCATCCTCTTCCATCAGTTACCTATTGAAAACCTTGCAAATTTGCGTATCACAATGTTTTCTCGAAGTTTTCCTATAAGATCGGTAAGCGCATCCTTAACGGTCCCGATATCCGGGTCATCAGACCATTCCTGATCAAGCAGACATGTATCCGAATAGAATTTTTCCAGCCGGCCGGTTATTATTTTCTCAATTATTTCAGCCGGTTTGCCCGAACCTTCAAGCTGTGTGAAGAGTACTTTTCTCTCGGCTTCGATATCTTCCTCCGGCAAGTTTTCCCGGGATACTACAATTGGAGGGTAAGCTGCAATATGCATGGCAATTTTCTTTGCGAAATTCTGGAAATCCTCGGTCTTTGCAACGAAATCCGTTTCGCAGTTCACCTCAACAAGAACTCCAAGTTTTCCAGGGGGATGGATATACGATACTACCAGACCCTCATCCGCATCTCGCGAGGCTTTCTTGGAGGCTACTTTTATGCCTTTCTCGCGAAGGATTGTAATGGCTTTCTCCATATCGCCGCTACTCTCTTCAAGTGCTTTTTTGCAATCCAGCATGCCTGCTCCGGTGGCTTTTCTGAGCCGCTTCAGATCATCAAGATTGATAGCCATTATTCACTCGATTCCTTTCCCTCTTCGGAAGTATCCACGTTTTCAGCAGGACTTTCCGGTGCGGTATCCTCGACTGCAGCTTTTTTTGT
>CAZUYF010000017.1:11546-17813 GCA_964624675.1 uncultured bacterium | reverse complement strand
TTATTACTCAGGAGATACTGCAAAAGAGAATGTATTTCCTTTTCACTGCCGGTAATTGCTCTGGGTCTGGGAAGTATACTACTGCCTTATTCGACCCTGCTTTATACACATGTTCCCGCGGCTCTCCTTCTCTTTTCCTGCTACGTTGCCCAGAGGAGCGGAAAATATCTGCTCTCCGATATTTTTGGCGCCCTCGCAGTTTCCTACGAGTATACGCTTCTGCTTCCTTTCCTTGTCATGCTGCTCTACAGAGACAGGCACTACTGGAACACCTGGCGTGTAGCCAGAGCCTTCTTGATTCTGCTGCTGGCTTTTCTTCCCCAGTTACTTCACAATTGGATTGCCTTTGGAAGTCCACTGAGGATGGGATACGGTCTGGAAGTGGAAAGCTCCTTTCCTGTTGTTTCAAGTGGTTTCTTCGGTTTTACCTATCCCACGCCGGGAAGATTGTTCATGATACTTCTTTCGCCTGAGAGGGGAATATTCTTCTACATGCCCTGGGCTGTGCTGGGACTCTGGGGATTATTGGGAGGAAGTGGGTGGCTGCAGCGTCTACGATCCGATCCTCTACCTGCAGCTGTTATCTTGTACATTATGCTATATGCCGCTCAGAATGCCTCTACGGCTGGCTGGGCATACGGCCAGCGATACCTGATTGCCATAGTGCCCTTCCTGGCCCTGGGACTTGGTCGCTTTGCGGCCGGGAGTACACTTCGAAGAAGCCTTGCGGCGGCAGCAGTTCTACCGGGAATAATACTGGCTCTTCTTGGAACTTTCGGGGAGGTGCATCTGCCTGTTCACCCTGTGAGTAATCCCATTCCTCTGCCGCAATTGAATATTTCCTTGAATATGATGCTAAGAGGACACCATTCGACCTGGCTTCTTGGAGCTGTAGGAACCGTATTGCTTTCGGCAGCAGCTCTGACCTGCTGGTTCGCGATCATGCGAAAAGCTGGGCTGCGATGGATAAGCATGATGTGGATTCCTCCATGGCTGCTTCTGGCGGTCATCTCGCTGGGAGAAGACTGGGGAGGTAAGGTGGACTACTACAGAGGAATTCTGGCGCAGCATCGGAAGGAATGGGATCTGGCTGCTGAATATTACGAGAAAGCACTGGAAGATGAGAACGCTCCGGATGTAGTACGGACAAGACTGATGTATGTTCAATCACGGGCTGATTCAATATGAGCAGGAGAAGTGTACACTTTGAATTGTCCGATATCAGTTATGTATTGACGAACAACCTGGTGGACTTGATTGAAATCAAAGTGGGATTATGATAAACAAGTGTATTTCTCTTAAAACAACCTGACAGTTGAGTCTTGCAAGGGGGTGCTTTATACAGACTGCAGAAGGTATCTCAGTGGTCGTTCCCGTTTACAACAGCGCTCAGTCGCTGGAAGAGCTTGCTAAACGGATTCATGCTGTGATGAATGAGATTGGGAATTCTTACGAGATAATAATGGTTGATGATGGCAGCAGGGATAACAGCTGGCATGTAATAGCAGAATTGAGCGGGAAATTCCCTGAACTGAAAGGTATTCAACTGAGCCGTAACTACGGCCAGCACAATGCGCTGCTGTGTGGTATAAGGGCAGCATGTATGCCGCTGATAGTAACTATCGATGATGATCTTCAGACCCCTCCGGAGGAGATTCCGGTAATTCTCTCTAGTCTGGATGATAACACAGATGTTGTTTACGGTACTCCTGCAAAGGAAAAACACAGCTTCTGGCGGAAGACGGCGTCAAGAATCACTAAGCTGGTATTGCAGAACGCCATGGGAGCGAGAACAGCCTCCAGGGTAAGTGCATTCAGAGTTTTCAGAACCCGGCTTCGTGAGGCATTCAGTAATTTCGCAGGCGCATTCGTTTCTATTGATGTACTCCTTTCGTGGGGAACAACAAGGTTCGAATCTGTTGATGTAAGACATGAAAGCAGGAAGTACGGGAGGTCACAATACACCATTCGCAGTCTTGTCTTTCATGCGTTGAACATGATGACAGGTTTCAGCACTCTTCCCCTGGAGATAGCAAGCCTGACAGGTTTTGTATTCACGATTTTCGGTCTGATTATTCTGGTCTATGTGATCGGGCGCTTTATTATTGAAGGAGGAAGCGTACCCGGCTTCCCGTTTCTGGCCTCAATAATAGCTATCTTCTCAGGAGTTCAGCTCTTTTCTCTGGGTATTATTGGTGAATACCTTGCCCGGATGCACTTCAGGATAATGGATAAGCCATCCTATGCGGTGAGAGCTCAAACGGGTGATGTACCAGGTATGGAGCCCTCCTCAGAATGATCGAATACCTTGAATGGGACAGCAGTTTCTTCGGTGTTTCCGTTGGTTCCGTTAGGAACAGTATTGCTTCGGAGAACGATCTGGACTCGTTGCTTCAGGAGCTGAGGGGAAGTAGTCTCAATCTGGTCTATGTAACTCTACCAATGGACAGACCCGATCTGATTACCAGGATCCTGCGCGAGATAGGAGCAATGCAGGTAGACTCTCGAGCGGAGATGACAATTGACCTGTTAAGAAACGATTCTCCCCGGACTGTTATTCAATCCACCGATTTCGTTCTTAGAATTGCTGAAAACGAAGATGCGGCTTCCGTTGGTGAGCTGGCAAGCTATTGCTTCCGTGGACTCACCCGTTTCTACATGGATCCGCGACTCAGTGATAATAGATGCGATGAGCTTTACAGGATATGGGGCGAAAGGGATGTCAGGAAAAAAGAGAATCTCAGCCTGGTATGCACTTGCAATGGAAGATTTGCCGGGTTCTGCACGGCGGATAGCATTGAAGATAAGGATGCGCGAATAGGGCTTATCGGAGTAGCACCTGGTTTTCGCGGATTAGGCCTGGGACAGATATTGCTGAATAAGGCTGCCGGGATGTTTCGTGATAGGGGCTGCGCGCAGCTGCTCGCTGTAACGCAGCTTGGGCACGCAGGAGCCATAAGGATGTACGAGAGAACGGGTTTCCTGCTTCGGGATACGAGTGTAGTGGTTCATCTGTGGCAGGACGTAGATGGAATATAAGACGAATTCTGACTTGAGAATCCCTTTTAATAGACCTGCCCTGGTGGGCAGAGAAATGGAATATGTTCAGCAGGCTATAGCGGAAGGACATATTTCCGGAGGCGGAAACTTCACCAGTAAATGTCAGAACCTGATTCGGGATTCCCTGAACGCTGAAGATGTAATTCTTACAACTTCCGGTACCCATGCTCTGGAGATATCTGCCCTTCTTTTAGATATAACGCCTGGTGATGAGGTGATAATGCCATCATTCACCTTTGTCTCTACAGCAAACGCATTTGCACTGAGAGGCGCAAGGATAGTCTTCGCTGATATCAGGCCTGACACTCTGAACATTGATGAGCAGCAGATTCCCTCGCTTCTGTCCGAAAGAACAAAGGCGGTAGTTCCGGTTCACTACGGCGGAGTTGCTTGTGAAATGGATGTAATCGATGAAATATGCAGTTCAAGGGGCATTACGGTCATAGAGGACAATGCACACGGTCTTTTTGCCACCTACAAGGGCAGATACCTTGGTACTATTGGAAAAATGGCAGCACTGAGTTTCCATGAGACGAAAAATGTCACATGCGGTGAAGGCGGGGCTTTGATCATCAATGATTCGGAGTTAATACCCAGAGCCAGGATCATCCGTGACAAGGGTACAGACAGATCACGTTTCCTGAGGGGTGAAGTTGACAGGTACACATGGGTTTCACTTGGCTCAAGCTATCAGCCATCCGATATGCTGGCAGCGTATCTGCTTGCCCAATTGGAGAAAAGGAGTGAGATAAACGAAAAGCGTCTGCGTCTGTGGAACAGGTATATGAACAGCCTTGGCAGCTGGGCTGCAGAAAACAGTGTGAAGCTTCCGACTGTGCCGGATGGCTGCATGCATTCATCGCACGTTTTCTATCTGCTGATGCCCGATCAGATATCCAGGGATGCCATCATCGAGAAACTCAGAAAAAAAGGCATTCTAGCGGTTTTTCATTATCAACCACTGCATTTATCAGGAATGGTTGAGGATAGCTTTGAATGCCCTGTTACGGAATCTATTGCTTCCAGGCTGGTCAGGCTGCCTCTCTACTTTGGATTGGAAGAAACAGAACAGGATTCAGTCATCAGAGAAGTCCGGAATTTATTACTTTAGTCTGTCACAATATATAGTATGTTTCTGATAACATTTTATTCTGAGTTCCATACTGAAAAGGGGTAGATTTCTCTTGAGTACCAGGTTTATTGATCTTGTCTCCATAGAGGTTTACGGCGGAAAGGGCGGGGACGGAATAGTTTCCTTCAGAAGGGAAGCGTACGTTTCCAAGGGCGGTCCCAACGGCGGTGGCGGGGGTGAGGGCGGTGATGTTATTCTTGTAGTCGATCCGAAACTCACTACACTTGCGGATTTCAGAAACGGAACCATCTTCAGGGCTGAAAACGGAAGGAACGGCGGCTCCAGCAACAAAACAGGCAGAGGCGGAATGGATGAAATCCTAAAAGTTCCACCAGGCACAGTAGTTTGTGATTCCGATACCGGAGAGCAGCTTGGTGATCTTACAGAAGCCGGACAGGAACTGCTGATCGCTCCTGGCGGAAAACCAGGAAAAGGAAATTCTTCATTCGCGACTCCAAAGGTAAGAGCGCCGCGTACGTTTACGAAAGGGGAGCCCGGCTTCTACAGGAAAATCCGTCTGGAACTCAGCCTGATAGCTGACGCTGGTCTTATAGGAGTTCCAAATGCCGGGAAATCGACTATTCTGTCCACTGTAAGTGCTGCGAGGCCAAAGATCGCGGGATACCCTTTCACCACCCTGAACCCGGCTCTTGGAATGGTGAAAATGGCAAAGGGTTTCAGTTTTGTACTGGCCGATCTTCCCGGCCTGATAGAGGGAGCCAGTGAAGGGGTAGGCCTCGGATTACGGTTCCTCCGGCATGTTGAGCGGAACAGGATACTCATATTCATAGTTGGAGCCGGACTGGAGATGAATCCTTCCGATCAGTACAGAACCGTCCGTGAAGAAGTGATGACGTACAAGCCTGACCTGGAAGAGCTGGATGAAATAGTCGTGCTTTCAAAAGCTGATCTTATCAATGAAGAAGAGAAAATGAGCATTCTTGAAACGCTGCCCGAAGGTACAATGGTAATAAGTGCTGTTACAGGCTTTGGAATGGAAGAGTTCCTGAGAAGGATAGCAGTTTCTATACGCCGTCTGCGGAATGCTGATAAATGAACAGCGCCATCCTGTTATCATCGTGGGATAAAGTAAGCAGGGAAGAGCTCAGAAGGCTTCTCCGCAACCACACACCGGACGAATCTGTTGAGATACTGAAAAGGGAAATCCGTTTGGGTATGCCGGATGCCGAAGAGGTCGAACGGATGGCTGTCTCCGCTGCGGCGCAGTGCATGAAGACTGTTGTCTACGGAAATGATAATTATCCCGATATTCTGATCAACATACCGGATCCGCCTGTCGTACTGTTTTACAGGGGGAATCTTGAAGGGTTTCTTACCATGCCCGCGATCGCGGTTATAGGATCAAGACGCTGTACTGCTTACGGAAGAAAGGTTGCCAGAACACTTGCGCGTGAATTTGTGAGAAGCGGTGTTGCGGTTGTAAGCGGCCTGGCAAGAGGTATAGATGGTGAAGCGCATAGAGGTGTTGTCGAAGCGGGCGGCGTAACGATGGCGGTGCTTGGGAATGGTCTTGATTCATGTTACCCCCCGGAGCATGACCGTCTGTCGGAGAATATCCTCGAAAAGGGGGTTCTTCTCAGCGAATACCCTCCGGGCACAGAACCTGCCAGGTATAGATTTCCCGAGAGGAACAGGCTCATAAGCGGTTTTTCAAGGGGAGTAGTAGTAGTGGAGGCGGGCAAGAAAAGCGGAACAATGATAACAGTGAATACGGCACTTGATCAGGGCAGGGATGTATTTGCTGTACCCGGAGAAGTGACGAGAGCCCTTTCAATGGGGACGAATATGCTGCTTCGGGACGGAGCTGGAGTTGTCATCACTGCGAACGATGTTCTGGAACCCCTGGGGCTGGCACGCGATGCGGAAAGTGCGAGGGATACTTATGAACCCCAGAATGATACCGCAAGGGCGATTCTTGAACACCTGTCCATCGAAACTCTTCATTTTAACCAGCTGCTAAGATTGGCGGGGGTTGGTACCGCTGTGCTTCAGTCTGAACTGCTGAGCCTTGAGATGGCCGGTGTTGTCATGCAGCACCCCGGGAAACTCTACTC
>CAZUYF010000017.1:0-11446 GCA_964624675.1 uncultured bacterium | reverse complement strand
TGCTGAGCCTTGAGATGGCCGGTGTTGTCATGCAGCACCCCGGGAAACTCTACTCGTTGAGCTGAATAGACCCGGCTCACATCAGGATGCTAATGATTTCAAGGACGGTTTCGGCAGGGGTGATGTCCGATGTATCTATGCGGTTGGGCAGAGAATTGTAGTGTTCACGCCTTTCCTTCAGCAGTTCAATGAACACCCTGTCGTTACTTGCAAGGGGTCTGTTTCCCTTTTGAGATAATCTCCGTTTAAGGAGTACATCATCAGGCGCAGCAAGAGTGATTATGATCCCATTATTCCTGACCGCGAGGAGGTTACTGTTTTCCAGCAGGCTGCCGCCTCCGAGGGCAAGGATTGACCTCTCATCGGTTGAGAGAAGCGAAATCAGTGCTTCCGATTCCAGCCTTCTGAATTCTTCCTCATCAAAACTGCTGAAGATACGGGAAATGCTCATGGAAGCCTTCTCCTCGATAAGGGTATCAAGATCGTGGAAAGGCAGACCCAGTTGTATGCCCAGGAGTTTCCCGGTGGTTGATTTACCGGAGCAGGGAGGACCAGCAATAAAAATCGATCCGTTTCTATTCAAACTGTTCATTAAATGATGATAACAGCAAGCGGGGCCGGGCGCCACTTCTGGTCACTTGCAGGATAAGTAACCAGAAGTGGCGCCCGGCCCCGGGGTGCGGCCCCGGGGTGTTCCCGGAAACTGAAGGTTGACGGATTACATACGGTGATGTATTGACTTCAACGTCTGTTAAGATGGAGAGATAAATATACTCTCGATTCTGATATCTTATTTCTGCTTTAAGAGATCGGTATTGCCGGTAAATTCGGAGAGAATTATGACAAAAGATGAACTTGCGGGAGTTGTAGCTGGAAAGACCGGCGTTAGCAGGAAAGTGGCAAGAACTGTACTGGCAACCCTGCTTGACACCATTACTGAGCAGCTGTGCAGCGGAGAAATAATTTATCTGAGAGGTTTCGGCTGTTTCGAGACAAAAGAGGGAAGAAGAAGAAGAGCGCGTGATCCTCAGGGAGATGGAATAATAGAGATACCTCCCCGGATCAGACCAGTCTTCAGACCCTACAACGACTTGAAGGATGCAGTACAGGAGAAGCTCGGAAAAAGGGTTACCGTGGATTTTCTGTGTCTGAGCGCCAAAAACGCTCTGACGGTGTCCGTGGTAGGAAAATTCAACAATTGGAATCATGTAAGCAATCCGATGCAGCGCCTTCCCGACGGAAGCTGGGTAGGGGAGATACGGGCTGTTTCAGGGCAGACATTGAAATATCAATACTGGATAGACGGCACACTCGAAAACGATCCAGCGTTTCCGCTCGACAGTAAGGGCAATACAGTGAGGCAGATATAATGGTTTCGGGAAGTAAACACCGCTCACCCAGAAGAGCAAAAAGGAAAAAACCCCACAGGATAAGAAATGTTATCCTTGTTTCAGTGCTTTTCCTTGGTACATCAATCGTTGCTGTACTTGCCATTCCCGCGCCCGGGATTGCGGGTGAGATACGCCGGTTCCTTTACGGGAAACTGGGGTGTCTTTCCGTTCTGATACCACTTTTTCTCTTTCAGAGCGGAGCATGGCTTCTTGATTTTAAATTCAGGAAAACCGGGTTCAGAATCCTGTCAGGTATCGCTGTCACAGGCTACTTCTTTGCCGCTGTGCTTGATTTCGTCATAAGCAGAAGGATATACGCGTTTCACAACATTCCAGGCGGTAGTACCGCAGGAGCCCTGGGAGATATTCTACTTCCCCTTACAGGAGTTGTAATAACATTCCTGATTCTTTTTACGGCGTTTGTGGCTTCACTTGTTGCTTTTACAGGATGGGATATCAGTAGTGATTTCAAGTCGATCGCCGAGGGGCTGCAAAGATTGATTGATAGAAGCGGCGGTAGAAAGAAGAAGAAGAAGCCCGGAAAAAGAAAGATATCTGAAACTGAAGAACCAAACGCATGGTCGCGGAACAATACGGTTGAATCCATACCCATGATACCTTTCGGATCGGATGATGTTAAGCCGGATGAAAACGATTTATCGGCAGAGCATGTCAAGCGCAAAAAACCGAAGAATGTGAGAAAGAAGGTCAGCCCCGAAATACTTCCAGGCGGACAGAAAACTCATGGAATAACCGATTTAAACGATACGGATGGATACATTTCACCACCTTTCTCCTGCCTGGATTTCCCCGATGAGAACGCGCGGGTACGGATGACTGACAAGACGCTTGATGATCTGGCCGATCTGCTCATGGAGAAGCTTCAGGATTTCGGTATAGATTGTATCGTCTCCGGCAGTTACCCCGGACCGGTCATAACTAGGTTCGAAGTCGAACCGGGTCCGGGTATCAAAGTCAATAAATTTGTTTCCCTCTCGGATGATCTTGCCCTTGCTCTCAAGGCCAGGAGGATCCGTATCCTTGCCCCTATTCCGGGCAAGGGTGCGGTTGGAATTGAAGTACCTAATCCTACTCCCGAGACGGTATATCTCAGGGAGGTATTGGATGAGATATCAAACGAGAAGCTCCCGATAGCACTTGGTAAAATGATAGAGGGAAAACCTTTCATTGCCGATATCACAACCATGCCCCATCTGCTTATCGCCGGGGCTACAGGCTCGGGGAAGAGCGTCTGCATGCATTCGATAATTGCGTCCCTTCTTCTTACTAGAACTCCATCCCAGGTAAGACTGGCCATGATAGATCCGAAGATGCTGGAACTTTCCATTTACGAGGGCATCCCGCACCTGTGGGCTCCGGTGGTTATTGAAACGGAAAAAGCAACGGGGCTTCTTGAGGCTCTTGTATCTGAAATGGAAAATCGTTACAAGAGACTTTCCAGAATCGGAGTTCGCTCCATCGATGAGTTCAATTCCAGGCTTACTTCAGAATCGGAGGATGAGAGGCTGCCATATATCGTTGTATTCATTGATGAGCTCGCGGATCTTATGCTTACGGTTTCAAGGGAGATCGAGCCGGCAATTTCGCGGCTGGCTCACATGGCAAGGGCAGTTGGGATTCACATGGTTCTGGCTACGCAGCGACCATCGGTCGATGTAATAACCGGAGTGATCAAGGCGAATTTTCCTTCGAGGATAGCGTTCAATGTGCAGTCTAAAACGGATTCACGCACGATTCTTGATATGAACGGCGCTGAAAAGCTCCTGGGCAAAGGGGACATGCTATACCTTCCAACTACATCACCCGAACCGGTCAGAGTTCATGGCTCTTTCATATCAACGGAAGAAACAAGAACAATAGTCGAGCACCTTCGAGACCAGCCGGAAGTACCGTTCGAATATGAATGTCCGGCTGATGACAGCTGGAACATTGGTGATCCATTTGTAGTAAAGATAGATGATCCTCTGTTCGGGAAGGCAAAACAGGTTGTGGTTACTACTCAGCAGGGATCGGTGTCAATTATCCAGAGAAGATTGAGAGTGGGTTATTCCAGAGCCGCCAGTCTGATCGACATGCTTGAACAGGCCGGTATAGTCGGGCCATTTCAGGGCAGTAAAGCCAGGGCGGTGCTGGTAACAATGGAGGAACTTGAGGGAGAGAATGAGAAAGAGGATAGTGATGAGGACTAGACTTCTGTATTCCGCACTACCGATTATGGTATTAGCTCTCGCATGCGGCGGTGGAAATAAAAATTTTGATCACGCGGGTTACTCGGTCGGGGAAGATGACTTGTCCGTTTTTACGAGAGCCTGCCAGCAGTATTTCAGGGGAAGCCTGTCGAATTCAAAAGAAACTTTCAATTCTCTGATATACCGTTTCCCCGATTCTCACCTGAACAGTGACGCTCAGCTTGCAGTCAGGAGGATTGAATACGAGTTGACCGGCATAAGCGAAATTCCTGTTGAGACTGACAGCGCAATACCTCTCAATTTCCCCTCGGTTGCTGTCGTTGGTATACCGTCCGTTCTATCCACGATTTCACAACTTGAAATACTTATCATGACTACTGGTACTCCTCCTCTGACGATTGAAGATGCTGGAGCACCGGATGTGACCCTTGTTCTTTACCCCGATGGTTTAGAGGAGCAGGCGTACATCGTCTCAGATTCTTTATCCTCATGGCTGTCATCGCATTCTTCAGTGCCTGTCCAGCCTGGAGGGGATATTATTTCATCTGTTGCTCCGGGACATTCGGGAATTGTTATTGTGATTGGAACCGATGCAAGGGTAGACGGATCTTTGCTCAACAGCCATTCCATTGACCCCTGACCGTCACTTTAAGGAATAGTATGCTGTACATGTGTCTGCTGATTTCAATAGCTGCTTCATCTTCAATGAATCCTCTGCTTGAGAAGATGAAAAACACCGTATTTATGACCGGATCGTTTATTCAAACAGATTCATGGGCACTTACTCTGGAAGAGGAAACATCATCAGGAACGATGTATCTAGGTCATCCTGATCTATTTCTTCTTTCATACACCGAACCAGCCGGGGCAGCAATGGGTTACGACGGGTCTGTCCTGTACACAATCGAAGCCGATCTGCAGCAGGTTATCCTCTATTCATCAGGAGAGCCGGGCAGTTTTCTGCATATGCTGGAAAGGTGCGCCGATTCAACAATTGCTGAAACACTCCAGTTAAGCGGCGACAGCCTGATCATTCTGCTCGAAGGTGATTTCGGAGAGGGAATAAGCCGCATGAAAGTGGGTTTCACACTTGCCGACAGTCTGCCGTTCCTGTTCTGTACAACCGATTACAACGGTAACAGAACCGAGTACTCTATCTGGAATCTTTCAACTGATGATTACTCCCCGGAAAACGTTTTCCAGCTGATCATCCCCGATGGATATACCGTCGTAAATCCTGAGGAGATGTAGTTTGCCGGATGCTTTTCTTCTGACCCTGGGTTGCCCCAAGAACGTAGCTGATTCGGACGCTTTTGCAGGTTGCCTGACTGGAGCCGGATGGAGGATAGCCAGGAGCCTTGAGCATACTGATCTGCTTCTTATCAATACCTGTGCTTTCATAAAACCCGCGGTAGACGAATCTCTTGAAGTGATCGAGGAAGCTCTGGAATGGAAAAATGAAAGACCGGGGAGAATACTCATCCTTGCGGGTTGTCTGCCAGGCAGATATCCGGTTGACGGATCCGGCGGGCTGGAGGGTTTTGACCTGATAATCGGCCCTGGGGATACATCCGCTCTTAAGGAGTACCTTTCTCTTAAAACGGCATCCATCCCTGAACCTGCCGGAGGAAGGATATCAAGGTATCTGAAAATATCTGAAGGATGCTCCAATAACTGTTCTTACTGTACTATTCCTCTTATACGAGGTGCAAGAAGAGACCGAAGTCCGGATGAGATCCTGATGGATGCGGAGCACCTTGCGGAACAGGGAGCGGTTGAGATAGGTATTGTCGGTCAGGATACCGCAAGCTGGAAGTACAATGGTGATTCCATATCATGGTTAATGTCTCAACTAGCTGGTACGTATCCTGATATCTGGTTCAGGCTATACTATGTTCATCCGGCATTCTACCCTGACGATTTTCTTCCGCTTCTCGCGGAACATGAGAACATCATGCCTTACATCGATATGCCTGTTCAGCATGTTTCAGACAGGATACTGAAAAGGATGGGCAGACCCTATACCGGGGATCACTTAAGGAAGCTTTTCGATGTATTTGAGAATGCCGAAAAGATGCTTTCAGTAAGAACAACATTGATAGCTGGATATCCGGGTGAGACCGATGAGGATTTCAGTGAACTGACTCAATTCCTTTCTCAGTACCGGTGTATCAGGACTATCGCCGCATTTCCATACTGGCCTGAAGAAGGGACCAGAGAGTTCGTCAGACATTCTCTTGAAGATACTCCCGATAGTAGCACCGTTCAGTCAAGGCTTGCGAGAATAGGGGATGCAGCGGATGAACATAACATTATCTGGGCTGAGAGGCTGGAGGGGGATATAATGGACATTCTGGCGGATACACCTCTGCTGGGGCATTCCCGTCTTGACGCGCCGGAAGTTGATGGAGCCTGCTGTTTCGATCGAAGTGTCGAGCCTGGACGTATAATCAGATGCCGGATAACCGGAGGGGCAGGATCCGACCTTACTGCCGAAGTGCTGAAATGATGGGTGTGGCGTATCGTCACATCCGGCTTTATCTTTACTTCTATGTGAAGTTATCAGTTTGTCGTGTTGTCTGAAGCCCGGGAAGAGGATTTCAGATTAAATTCAATTGCTAATATGAAGGAACAGATATGTATACTATCCTGATGGCCGCTTTGCTTGCTCTGGCTCCATCCAATATGGAACTGGCCGAAGACGCGATCTTGCTTTCTCTGCAGGAGCTTCCAGACAGCCTGTTTTCCTATGGAGCCGATGAGATCATGATAGAGATCCTCGGGGAGCATTCGGGAAACTGGTTCATAGAACAGACAATTTATTCAGTCCTCCATGAGAATGGAATAACCGTATCTCAGCGGGAGTTGGACCCGGAAGGCTCCAGTTTGACCCTGAGCGTCAGACCTATGGAGCTGGTCGTGGAGTATGGAGATGTTAGCAGACCATGGGTAATCGGTTCCAAACGTGTTGATAGAATAGCGAAATGCGAACTCTCATCCACTCTGCTTGATGCCGATGGAGTAGTACTCATGACCGCCCGAACGAGCGGAATTGAAGAAGATATGATTCCCTGGTCAGATGCTGAAGTTCTGAACGGATCGGAAGAGTGGGACTGGCTTTCCGGTGAAATGCCCGAAAACAGGGGTGGTGGAATACTGGAGCCCATAATTGTATCCGGTGTTGTGGCAAGCCTTGTATACCTGTTCTACTCCAGTCGCGCTGAATAACCAATTCAAGTGATACGAGCTGGAATTGCGCTGAATCTTCTTCTGTTGATTCTTGTTTCTGCCGGGTGCGGTGGCGGGGAATCCAGCAGTGATATACTTGAAGAGGCCAGATTACTCAGGCAGTCCGGGAATTATGTACAGGCTGTTATGCTCTTTGAGGATGCGGTTGCCCACGGAGACAGCCAGCCCGAGCTGTTGCTGGATTATGCCGAAACAGCTGTCCTTGCCGCACAGACTGAAAGAAATACGCTTTACAGGCAGAAGGCAAGAGTTGCGGTAACTTTACTGTCGGATAATCATGGTGATATCAATCCCAGGGAGATAGGCGAGCTCTGGAGAAGACTGGGCTGGGAGATGGCAAGAGATTCAGATTCCCTCCAGGCCTTTCACTGTTTTGATAACGCACTGGATTACGATGTTCAGGATATTTTTGAGTCCGAGTGGCTTTTCAGGGGTGTTTATGCAGGCAATCATCTTGAGCTTCTTGCTGCAATCCCGGATACCCTTGCGGATTCAGCGGCCGCTGACAGCATACTTACAATTACAGCTGAGATCTTCCTTGTTGAGCTTGACAGGATTCCCAGACCCAGAACAGACCTTAGGGAGGATGTTCTCAGAGCAAAGGCTGCTCTCCTGCCCTATACATCCCGTACCGAGCAGGAACTTGCGGTTCTTACGGAACTTGACAGACTTGGCGGGATACAACCGGATGCACGCCTCAGAAGAATACATCTTCTCCTTCGCGCAGCAGCAACTGACATTGCGGAGAACCACCTGACCCTTGCAAGGGAGAAACTTCTTGAAGTGTGGAATTCTAATTTTTCGGGCGAGAGGATCGAGTCAGCCTACATGTTCGGGCTTATGGAGGAAGAGAACGGGAATATTGAGAGCGCACTTCAATGGTATAGAAGAGCGTGCAATGTTTCACCGGGCTCGTCTTCACAGTTTGCTGTACTTGCGGCTGCCAGAAGAGATTCTTTAACTTACGATTACGAACGGATGGAGTAGAATACCTGAATGAGAAGGAACATTGTTGCACTAACGGCCGCCCTTTTGCTTGTTGCGGCATGTGGCAGATCATACAACACTGAAGGCTTGAACCTTGAACAGGTAGAAGAACTGGCTGACGAAGCATTCGGGGACTCCGATTTCAGCGGCGCATCAAGGCTGTACGCGGAATTGATGTTCATGTATCCAGGATCGTCCCAGATTGATTTCTATCTTTACCGTCTTGGTCTGGCTGAGGCAGGTAACAGGTACTGGGCAGATGCGCTCTTCTATTTTGACAGGGTCGAGAGAGAATACTCCAGAAGCCAGTGGTCTGACGACTGCGCTTATCAGTCAGCACTGGTATGGTGGAGCCAGCGCAAGGATTACAGGAAGGATCTGACACCTGTACTGAACTGCAGGGCTGAGCTGGAGAATTTCTTCATTGAATACCCCGGATCATCTTTACTGGGGGAAGCTGAAAACCTTATGGATGCTGTGAATGGCCACCTTGCCCGGAGAGCGCTGTTCATAGGCCAGTTCTATGCCAGACGCGACAGGGATGCTGCCTCTCTGCTCTACTTCATGGAAGCTCTGAATGATTACGGCGAGACCGATTGCAAGGCGGAGGTTCTCATCTCTCTTGGAGACTTCTATTCCGCAAAAGATAACGAATTGAACGCCAGGGAATTTTATCGGAGAGCGATGAACGAGTGCGAGCTGACTGAAGAGCAGATTACGGAATTGCAATCCAAACTGGATGAATTGTGAGATGACAGGGCTCCTGGGCGGGACATTTGACCCTCCCCATTTCGGTCATCTTATTCTCGCCCTTGAGGCCTTTCAACAGTTTGATCTTGATGAAGTACTGCTTATCCCCACAAGATTTCCTCCACATAAACCGGGAAGACGGATAACATCCTTCGGGCACCGTTTCCGCATGACGGAACTTGCGGTAGCTGATTCCCCTGAGCTGACAGCGGCGGATCTGGAACCTTTCGATGAACCATCATGGACAGTGAATCTCATTGAGAAGCTCAGCGGAATGGGTATGGATATCTGCTTTATCATGGGTATGGACAGCCTGAAGGAGCTTCATACATGGAAGGATCCGCAGCGCATATCGAAAATGGCTAAAATGGTAGCCGGTACAAGACCCGGATACGAAGCGGAATCCATCAACATTAAGTATCGCTCAATTGTAGATACATTTGAGATTCCCCGGATAAGCATTTCATCATGTGATCTCAGAGACAGGTTTGCCAGAGAGTTAAATACACGCTATCTTGTCCCTGACAGTGTCAGAAACTACATTATGGAGAATGATTTGTATGTCAGATGAAAAGGCTATTGATAAGCTTCTTAATGCTGTGCTTGACGATGATGTCAGCGACATGCACTTCAAGGTTGGCAGCAAACCGATAATCAGAAAATCAGGTGAGATAGTACATGTAGAAGAATTCGCTACTATGCGGGTTGATCATATTCAGCGTCTCATCCGCGAAATGATAACTGATAGTCAGGCAGCGGATTTTGCCAGAGGTGAAGAGCTGGATCTGAGTTACTCGCTTGCGGACATGGCCAGGTTCAGAGTCAACATCTATCATCAGCGCGGAACACCTGCGATGGTACTTAGAAAGATCCCGTTCGAAGTTCCGATACTCGATGATCTTGGTCTTCCAGAAGTTGTTAAGAAGATTTCCATGCAACGGAGGGGGCTGGTTCTCGTTACCGGAGCAACCGGAACGGGTAAATCAACTACCATAGCAGCGATGATAAATCACATAAATCAGAACCGTTCCGCCCATATTGTTACAATAGAAGATCCTATCGAGTTTCTCCACTCGGATATCAATTGCACTATATGCCAGAGGGAAGTGGGAATTGACACAAAGGACTGGAGTACCGGTCTCAGAGCGGTATTCAGACAGGATCCCGACGTAATCCTTATCGGAGAAATGAGGGATGCCGAGTCTATCTCCACAGCCCTAATAGGAGCGGAGACAGGGCATCTTGTACTCAGCACGCTCCATACAACCAATGCTATGGAGACAATATCCAGGATCATAGATGTATTTCCTCACGCGCAGCAGCATCTTATAAGGCTTCAGCTCGGGCAGCTTATAGCGGGGATAGTATCGCAGAGGCTGCTTCAGGCTAAAGATGAGGAGGATGGAAGAGTCCTTGCTGCGGAGGTCCTTGTTCAATCGTCTACCGTGAATGCCTGCATCATCAATCCCGAAAAAACCTACCTTCTGACAGAAACGATGGAGAAGAGCTATTCGCAGTACGGTATGCAGACCTTTGATATGGCTCTGTACAATCTACTTCTTGATGAAAAGATAGACAGAGAAACAGCCCTTGCCACGGCTTCAAATCCCACTAAACTCGACCTAAGGCTCAAGGGTATAGAGACCGCTTCGGATTGGAGGATGGACTGATGTTATTCAATCAGATAGAGATAAGCGCAAGTATCGTTCCGCTTGCCATAACAGGTTTTACAGTGTTGCTCATCCTGGGGCTTATCCAGCTTTACCTCGGGCTGAAAGCCCAGAAGTCACCGAAGGTGACAGGCGAGCAGGCAATGATAGGTGAGACTGGGATAATAAGAAAGGCGTCAAGCTTCATGGACAGGTCTATCGTTGAGGTTAGAGGCGAACTCTGGTGGTGCCTTCCAGCAGAAAGATCCACCGTCCTTGAGGAAGGGAACGCAGTGAAAATAGTGGGTATTGAGGAAGACTCAATGATACTTGAAGTTGATATTGTATAAATTATAAACTGTCACAAAGAAGGAGGGAGTGAAAATGGGCCCTGGAATTATAGTAGTAGTGGTGATTCTGTTCCTTTTCCTTGCATCTTCACTGAAAGTTCTCAAAGAATATCAGAGGGGTGTTGTATTCAGACTGGGTAAGGTAATAGGCCTGAAGGGTCCCGGGCTGATAATCGTCTGGCCCATGATCGACAGCATCAGGCGGGTTGATCTTCGGGTAGTTGCCATGGATGTGCCTCCGCAGGATGTAATAACGCAGGACAACGTATCCGTACGTGTCAACGCCGTTGTTTACTTCAGGGTCATTGACCCGAAAAAATCTATTCTGGAAGTAGAGAATTACATATACGCAACAAGCCAGCTGGCACAGACTACCCTCAGAAGCGTCCTTGGCGAGGCATCCCTCGATCAGCTTCTTTCACAGAGGGATGAGATCAACGGTAAGCTTCAGGATATACTTGACAGAATGACCGATCCATGGGGCATAAAGGTCAGTACCGTAGAGGTTAAGCATGTTGATCTTCCCGAAGACATGCAGAGGGTCATGGCAAAACAGGCCGAGGCTGAGAGAGACAGAAGAGCCAAGATAATCAGGGCTGATGCGGAGTTTCAGGCTTCTCAGAAGCTGGCGGATGCCGCTGATATTATCGAGGCGCATCCTATTGCTTTACAGCTTCGCTATATGCAGACACTGTCGGAGATAGCGGTTGAGAATAATTCCACGACCATATTCCCGCTTCCGATAGAACTTCTTAGACCATTCCTGAAAAATTCCGATAGCGGAAGGTAGGCGGTGTTCGGCGGAGCTATAACAGCCCTGGTTACGCCTTTTCGGAATGGGGCTGTGGACGAAGAAGCGC
>CAZUYF010000016.1:13610-18744 GCA_964624675.1 uncultured bacterium | reverse complement strand
ATAGCGCGCCTTGATATGGTGATGAATTAGAGCTTAAGTCAGAAGAAAGTAAAAAAGCCGGGTGAAAAAGCCCGGCTTTTTTTATACAGTCGTTTGATGATCATTATTCAGAAGGGAAGAAGTACGATATTATGTACAGTCGTTAAGCTCTAGCAGGAAAGAGTAACAATAACCTTACACAAGATGATTATTATGAAGAAGGGAAGAAGTACGATATTATGTACAGTCGTTAAGCTCTAGCAGGAAAGAATACTAATGACTTTACATAATATCTCTTATCGGACATTATATACACCTCCATATATCGAAATATGCCACCATAAGGCACTATCTCCCTGTTACGATGTTGTGAATTCGGAGATATCGTTGATTATTGACATCAGCGCATCTGCGCTCTGTTTAATCGTTCTGGCGTATTCAGTCTGCTCAGGTGTGAGTTCGGTACCAAGAAGAAGATCAGACATTACTATGACACCGTGCAGTGGTGTTCTTATCTTTTTGCTCATGCTGGATAGAAAAATACTCTTGGTCCGGTTTGCCTGTTTTGCCTGTTTTGTAAGCTCTTTGGCGACGGAAAGAGCGGTTTTCAATTCAGTATTCTTTTTCTCGGTCAGCACTTGAGCTTTGAATATTTCCGCTTCAGCAAGTTTCTGTGAGGTAATATCTTTGTCCACTCCCCTGTATCCGAGAAGATTGCCTTTTGCGTCCAGGATAGGTATACCGTTTGTCAGGAATATCTTAATATAGCCATGTTTGTGAACAATTCTGGACTCCAGATTAACAATATTCTCCATGTTATTGAAGATATCTGAATAGCGTTTATTCATGTACTTCTTGTCTTCCTGAGTCATGAGATCAAATGGTGTTTTGCCTATTATCTCTTCGGCCGAGTATCCAAGGCAATCGATAACCATCTCAGAGCAGAAAGTATATCTGCCATCCTTATCTGTTTCCCAGAGCCAGTCAGCTGTGCAAAGCGCAATATCCCGGAAACGTTCTTCACTCTCGGCGAGTTCGAACTGCATTATTTTCATTTTGGTAATATCAACAACTGTTGCGAAAGCGCCGATAGTGTTTCCCTGCTCATCCAGCTTTGGACAAACTGACAGTGAAGCCCATTTAATATTATTCCGCGCGGTAATTATTTTGAGTTCGTATCTGGACGATTCGCCGCTTATACGGGAATTAGTCTGATCGGTTACGACATCCCAGTGTTCCTTGACCACAAAATCAAGGAAGTTTCTACCTATGAGATCTTCATCTCTGTCTACTTCAAACAGATGCTGGAGAGTCGGATTGGAGAATACAATCTTATTATCGTTATCAACGATAAGGATGCTCTCCATAACGGAATTCAGTATCTCGGAGAGTTCAAATTGCATCATTTTCATTTGGGTTATATCAACGACTGTGGCGAAAGCACCGATAGTGTTTCCCTGCTCATCAAGCCTTGGACATACCGAAAGAGAAGTCCATTTAATATTATGTAAAGCGGTTATAATCTTAAGTTCATACCTGGATGATTCACCGCTAATTCGCGAAGTAGTTTGCTTGGTTACAATACCCCAGTGTTCCTTTACAACAAAATCAAGGAAATTTCTGCCTGTGAGATCCTCATCACTGTCTACTTCAAACAGCTGCTGCAGAGTAGGATTGGAGAATACAATCTTATTATCGTTATCAACGATAAGGATACTCTCCATGACGGAATTGAGTATCTCTGAATATATCTTCAGCTTATTCATGTGATTCCCTCCCGCGGATCAATAAAAACAAAGCTGGTATCGTAAGTGAAACAAGCATTCCGATAGATGCAGCCTGAGGGACTTTGGATGGACCCCATGCGAAGAACAGAACCATGCAGGTTCCGAGTCCGAGTATCGATGCGGTAACAGCTCCCTGTTTCTTAAGCTTTCTGGAGAAGATTCCCCAAATGAAAGGTCCTAAAAATACCGAAGCTATAGCACCCCAGGAAATTGACAGTATAGTCACGATCACTGCAGGTTTCAGCCAGGCAAGGATCATTGAAAGTAAAATGAAGCACCCGCTGCTCAGCCTTCCCAGTTTTGTCAGCTCACTATCCGAAGCATTCCTGTTGATGAAACCGTGATAGAAATCCTTTGTAACCGCAGAGCTTGCAATGAGAACAAGAGATGCCAGTGTTGACATAGAAGCGGAAAGTATAAGCAGGAGAATAAATACTGTAAGTGCAGAAGGGATAACAGTTGTGAGAAGCTCAGGGATAAGACGGTCAAAAATGGGTGCTCCCCCCTCCCCGAAAGCGCCCGGAGCGCTGGCGGGTGACAGGAATATTCTCGTCAGAGCCCCTGTGAAATACGCTACACCAGTAACTATAAGCGCGAACAATGTAGAGGCAATCATGCCTACTCTGATGGCCTTTTTATCACGTACAGCATAGAATTTCTGAAGAAGCTGGGGCATTGCAAAAGGGGCAACACTGATGAGGAAAATCAGAGAAATCAGGGGAATTATACCCGGCGGTCCTACGGGAGCCACGAGTTTCGGTTCAATGGCCCTGAGGCTGGACACGATATCAGGTATACCTCCACCCTTCTGTATATTGAACCATAGCAATATAATAACGCCGACTAACATGATAATCCCGAAGATAACATCAATCATGGCCATGGATTTGTAACCACCCATGATAAGGTATGTTCCGGTGAACAGACCCATAAATAGAAGTATCCATAGATATGGAAGCTGGAAAGTGGATTCGAAGAGATAACTCAGACCCATGAACACCGCAGCGGTATAGGGCACGAAGAACACAAAAATGGCAAGAGCGGTGAATCCTTTCAGAAAGGGACTGTTGAATCTTGCTTCAAGGTATTCAGGCATGGTTTTTACATTGAGGGAATCTGCTATGTTCTTAATTCTGTTTCCGAGGAGGAGCCAGACCCCAAGGACACCGATAAGAGTGTTGCCAAGGGCGATCCAGAGAGCAGAAAGGCCGAAACCCCATCCGAGTTTTCCAGCAAATCCGATGAACAGCACTGCCGAAAAGTAAGCTGTTCCGTAAGAGAACGCAGTCATCCATGGGCCTACTTTACCTCCCCCGAGAAGATAATCGTGGTATGAATTTGTGCTTCGCATCCCTTTGAGGCCGATTATGATTATTAGCGCTGCGTAAGCTCCCACAACAAGATAATTGGCTAGCATGACGTATCTCCTCAATGTGTCGACGAATGATGTTGAATGGGGAATATAGGTATTGAAATGTGTTGCTGCACCCCTGGGTTATTTCTCAAGTTCCGCTTCAAGTTCGCGGACAAGTTCCAGGCTCTTCCTTTTCAGTCTTTCAAGGTGTTCAGGTTTTGCAGTTCTTTCGGAGAGCAGAAGCTCAAGATCCTTCCAGTGGCGCAGGAGTCCTCTTGAGATGAGAGCATCGATTGCTTTTTCATCAAGAGCTTCCTCCAGTTCCATGGACCCCATATAGGATCTGGATCCGGTGAGCATTTCTGAAAGCTGGCAGCCCATTGCCGTGAGAAGCTCCTCGATATCATTCACCTTGGATATTTCCGGGGCATAACCGGCTATCTTGTTCCTGTAACGCATTAAGATGATAATAAGAAGAATTAGAAGCAGGGAAACCGTCAGCATCCATAGCAGTGAAGAACCTCTGCCTTTATCCTGCAGTAATGATAGATCAACAGGCCGGCTGGTAATCGGATATACGAAAACGGTACAGGCTGGTATGATAGACTGCCTGTATTCTTCCAGATCAGTATCAAACCAGGCAACGCTGTCCGGACCGATTACTACCGTACCGCTGTCGGAGGGTTCAACCAGTATGTACCAGGCATTCGTATCTTGCGCAGGAGCGAAACTCCTTCCGGGAAGTAATTCCGCAGGTCCCACTACTGTCAATTCGGGAGGTTCCCTCAGCTGGGAGTACCCGGGACCAAAGACCGAAAGCTGAATGCACCTCTCTCCCGCTGAGCTGTATCCACGTGTAACCCTCTCGATCCGGAAGGATATTGGGGCTGTTATCCCATTGAAGTTGTATGGTTTATCCGTTTGGGGAAATGAATAGACAGGTATCCTTTCTCCTTCGGTTGATATGTAACATTCTGAGGATGGCCTCATCATTCCCCCGGGGATACCTATTCTGCCCCTCAGAACCGGCAGGGAGAGTGTGCACGCAAATGCGGGTGTAACCTCAAGTGTTGCAAGCCATGTTCTGTAATCACCGTTCTTGCATCTTACCCATTGCAGTTCTTCGAAGTTTTCAAGAAGTCTTGATGAAGCATAATTTGAAGGTTCAAGGAAAAGATCTACTATTTCTGCATTCCTCCTTGTCTTGTAGATATAGTAATCAACGTTAAAGGTCTGCCCCGGATAAACCCTTCCTGTAGTATCGATCTCTATTTCCATCCACGCGATTTCCTCCTGTCGGGTTTCCTGAACTGGATCCGCTGTTTCTCTTCGGGAGAGCACATTGCCTGCGGTAACCATGATGAGTGGAATCTCAAGGGTCTCTCTGGTTGTTGAAGTCCGCAAAACCAGGGGGCCGATGAAATGGGTTCCTTCGTAAGATGCTCTGAAGCTCAGCAACAGATTGATTTCAGAGGATATGGATGTTCCTGAAGGTGTTGTGACCGAGGAGAATGAATGCGAACTTGAGCTTCCTATATACTGCAATCCGGGCGAGAAAACGGGTGCGCACTCCACCGAACCCAGGTTGGAGCCTCTTATTGCTATCTCGCACATGAATACCGTTCCTGTCTGAACTGAATCCGGAACATTCACGGAGTAGTCTGGAGTGGCGAGAAATACCGAAAGCAGCAGAAAGAGCATTACCAAACCGGTCCTGAAGGAAGTCCCGTTTTAACCTTGCCTGTGGAATCTTCCGGCATCTGGTTCTCTTCGATCAGGTCCAGAATTGCCTGTGCCTGTTCCGGGGTCATTTCATCTATCTGAGGCGGAGGCTGAGGCTGTTCTTCATTCTGGTCCTGCTGATCCTCGTTCTGATCCTGCTGATCCTCGTTCTGATCCTGCTGGTCCTCGTTCTGATCCTGCTGGTCTTCGTTCTGGTCCTGCTGATCCTCATTCTGGTCCTGCTGATCCTCGTTCTGATCCTGCTGGTCCTCGTTCTGGTCCTCGTTCTGAT
>CAZUYF010000016.1:3595-13510 GCA_964624675.1 uncultured bacterium | reverse complement strand
TCCTGCTGATCCTCGTTCTGATCCTGCTGGTCCTCGTTCTGGTCCTCGTTCTGATCCTGCTGATCTTCGTTCTGATCCTCAGGGGGGTCGTGATTTTCAAGCCAGTTGAGCCCAGCCTCAAGAGCTGTCCTTTCGCATTCGGGGGATAGGCCATCGGAGATGTTTTCGATCAGAATGCTAACCGCGCTTTCTACTCCAGAGTAATCTTCCATCTGTATTGCCAGCTCAAGGTCGGTTATTGCAACAGCGCAGGCAAGAGTATCCGCATCGACATCTCCTGAGATAAGTGTGAGAAGTGAATCAGCTGCCGCAGGAGAATCCATCAGGAACTGGGAAGCTGCAATGTTGTAAAGCAATCTGCTTCTATGAGGCATTCTTGCCAGAAGTTCATTCCATATTTCAGATGCCTCCGTGTATTGCCCGTTTAGAAAGGACTCCGCTGCCATATCAGCAAGCTCGGCAGGAGTCGGATTGCTTACTGACTGAAGGAGAACAAGGAGAAGAATCATCATAGCCCTCTCCTCTCCAGGATAACAGCAGCGGCAAACAGAAGAAGTGCGGGAAGCAGGAAATACTGATACCTTCGAGTCTTTGCAGAACCGCCTGTCGCCAGCTCGCTGTTCTCAGCTGAAATATGCTCCAGAAAAGCCTTCGTAATCGAAACGAGATCGTCCGTTCCTGAGAGTCGTACGTAAACGCCTCCGGTATTCTCTGCAAGTTCCTGAAGTGATCCCTCTTCCAGTGAAGTTCTGACTGTATCTCCGCTTGCATCAAGAAGGAGTCCCCCCTCTTCGCCGGGGATTGGGACTTCGATGGGTCCTCCGACTCCAACGGTTACCAGATTCATTCCATGACGCCTCGCCTCCGCAGCAGCACTTTCGGTTGCATAATCATGGAAACCTCCATCGCTGAAGATGATACCAAGGCTGGCTTCAAGATCCATCTCCGGAAGTGCGGAAACCATCAGCTTCACCATATCACTGAGTCTGGTACCCGGAATAATATCAGAGCTGCTCCAGGTATTTTCCGGCATCCGGCTGATCAGAAATTCCCTGTCAAGAGTAAGCGGTGACGCAAGCCTGGATGAACCGGAAAAGAGAACAAGAGCTATTCGTACATCGTGAAGTTCTTCTGCAAGCCTTCTTATCTCGCTGGCAGCTCTGGCTATCCTTGATGGCATTTCATCCATTGAAGCCATGGACTGAGATACATCAAGAGCTATTACAAGGTTCTTGCTTCCTGTTGATATAATGGCCGATGATGTGCCCCAGGTGGGGCTGCTGAGGGCTGTTATTGAAAGAGCCATAGCTGTTATCCAGAGAATCCTGGAAAGAAACCTGGAAGGCGGAGGAGTTATCCTGACCCTTTCCCACAGCACAGGCCTGACGAATAGCCTGAGTAACTTAAGCTCAGTGTTATGCCATTTTACACGCAGCCACCAGTACAAAGGGATGACAAGCAGCAGAAGCAGGAGGAAAGGATACTGGAAAGCCATCAATCACCTACTACTTTGAAGAATCTGTATTTCATAATGTTCGATATCAGCATAAGAATCATACCGGAGATGAGGAAGAACATGTAGGAATCTCTATAGACGAAAAGTCCTTCCGCAGGCAGTGTTGAAGCCTCAAGTAAGTCAATAGCTGTATAAACCTCATCAAGCTCTTCCGGAGATTCAACATTGAACAGTCTTCCTCCGTTAAGTTCAGCAATGTATGTCAGGGTTTCTATGTCCAGTCCAAGGCCATCCTCCGATAAGGGCTTTCCTATGGCCACTGTATAAATTCTGAGGCTGTCTCCGTGTATTGTATTTATAGCCTGGGCAACAGTTATCGGATCCACCTGGCTGGAAGTGTCCTCTCCATCTGAGATGAGAACAATGACTCTTCTTGCTGTCTGCGAATAATTGAAGCCTTTCGCGGCAACCGCGAGGCCTGCGCCTATGGCAGTTCCATCTGGAAGTGTCCCCAGCTCCGCACCCTGAATGAACCTTTCCAGTGTTGCGTGATCGAAGGTTGGCGGACATAGTGTTCTTGGCTGTTCGGCATAGATAACCAGCCCTATTCTGTCGTTGGGTCTGCCGTCAATGAAGATCAGGGCTGCCCTCTTTGCCGCTGCAAGACGGCTTGGATAGTAATCTGTCTGGGTCATGCTGCCGGAAACATCAAGAGTTATGATTATATCCACTCCTTCACCAGCTTCAGGCAGCCTTTCAAAACCCTGCTGCGGCCTGGCCAGTGCAATACAAAGAAGCGCGATTCCTGCAAATTGAAGTAGAACAGCTGTTCTGAAACCGGGAGAACCGGAAATGGACTGGAAAGAGAATGGTCCGCTGTAAGTCTGTGATATCACCTTGGGATTTCGAGATAACAGAAAGATAAACAGGAGAAATAGAGGAAATGCAAGAAGAGCTGGAGCAAACTGGAAATTCATTGCCTGTGCCATTCCTCTCTGATGCTGAGCAGCATTGAGGTATATTTTTTTGCCCTCTCACGTGATCCGCCCCATGCGGCATATCTTTGAAGTACTATCTCCCTGGAAAGCTCTTCCGTACTTTCGATGAACTTTCTGCCGCTCTTTTCATCCGCAAGTTCTGATCTGATCTGCCGCCAGGTGAAAGCTCTGCTCGAAATACCGAATCTGACGTCAAGAGTATCCCTGAGAAGCCTGTCAACATCCCTGTAATACTCAGGCCATCTGCCCTCGGCAAAAGCCTTTGAGTCAAGAAGAGCTTTAACTTCATCGAGAGGAGAGTATGATCTCCCGGATATTGAAGAAACATCAGCGGATTGCAGTTCACCACGCCTTCTCCGGATTAGCCAGATCAGAAAGAGTGTAAGCATTGCAGCCACGGACAGAATGAGCGGAAGAAGCCATCTGTTCGATGGAGGTTTTCCCCATCTCTCCCAGAAGCAGTGCCGAGCAAGGTAATCACCAGGAAATCCGGGAGGAATAGTGTGAAGCAGAGGTGAGGGGAACACAGGAACGATCCATGCTGAATCGGGCATTGTTCTGGCAACTACAACAACTGGCGGAGGAAATTCATCATCCACCTGCAGGCTATCTGAAAAAGCGTATATGGGAGGCAGGATGAGTGTGTCCAGAACAATTGGAACTATCGTGATACTGGATCCCTGCTGCTCCAGCAGGACAAAATTACCAGTTACTTCAACCGGCTCTGGTGTGAAGCTTTCAGGAATGGAATAATCAATAGTTACCGGCACACCCAGAGAGCATTGAACCGCTTCAATCTCAGAAGTAAGAAATATTACTGTCAGAAGAAGCAAAATCATCTGCGTCTCCGCTTTTTCCTCAATTCGAAGAACCTGCGCAAAGGAAGAATGAGATTGTCAGATGTCGAAATACTCATAAGGTCCAGTCTGTTATCACGGCACAGCTCTTCCCTGGTCTGCTGAACCATGCGGACATTATCAGCGAACTTCTTTCTCCACTTCGGAGAACTCGTATTGACAATCTTCTCGCTGCCTGTCTCGGGATTTCTGAACCTTACTCTTCCCATCATCGGCAGATGCAGTTCTCTCGGGTCAAATACGTGTATCCCGACAACATCATGTTTCTGAACGGCAGCTTTCAGGAGGCTGCTGCCTGAAGGGAACGCAAAGTCGCTTATAATGAAGATCAGGGCTCTTCTTTTCATCACCCTTCCCATGTATTTCAATGCGTTGTCCAGGTCTGCATGAGCTTGTATATCAGGTACCTGTAGTATCCTGCGAACAAGACCCAGAGCATGCTTTCTTCCTTTCTCCGGCGGGATGTAATCATGGATTCTATCGGAAAATGTAAGCATCCCGATCCTGTCATTGCTCTCTGAAGCAGAAAGAGCAAGTACTGCCGCGACTTCTGCCACCCTCTCAGCTTTTGTCAGGTTGAGCGAGCCGAATCTGAGGCTTCCGGAGAGGTCTACTACCAGAAGCACCATGAGCTCCCTTTCCTCGGTGAAAACTTTCACGAAAGGAGTCCGGGTTCTGGCATACACATTCCAGTCGATACGCTTGGGGTCATCACCCTCAACGTATGGGCGAAGGTCAGAGAACTCCATTCCATGACCGCGGAATATGGAACTGTAATCACCGCATACCAGCTGTGCTACAAGTTTTCGGGTTCGAAGTTCAATCCTTCTGACACGATTGAACAGTGAGTGTACGTTTTCCATGACCTGCAATTCGGCTATTTAACAGGGATCCGGTTCAGAATCCTGTCCAGAATTTCCTCAACACCGATTTCTTCAGCTTCCGCCTCAAAGGAAAGAATTATACGGTGGCGAAGAACGTCATGCGCAACTTCCTTAACGATCGTGGGATCAACGAATGACTGACCGTAAATAAGAGCCCTTGCTCTCGATGCTGAAAGAAGGCCGAGAGAACCTCTGGGACTGGCTCCTACTGAGATAAGGTCCTCGAGATCCTTAAGTCCCGCCTGTCTTGGGTGACGGGTAGCAGCTGTGAGTCTGACCATGTAGTCCATGACCACATCTTCCACCAGTACTTCAGAAGATATCCGCTGAAGTTCAATAACATCGTCTGTAGTCATGACAGGATCTATCGAAGGAACCGGTTTGCCACCTATTCTCTTCAGTATCTCAATTTCCTCATCGGCTGTGGGATAATCGACCTTAAGTTTCATCAGGAACCTGTCAACCTGGGCTTCAGGAAGAGGGTATGTGCCTTCCTGCTCTATCGGGTTCTGGGTTGCCATTACAAAGAATGGCTCCGGAAGATGATGGGTTTGCCCTCCGAAAGTGACCTGACGTTCCTGCATTGCTTCAAGAAGGGCGCTCTGGACCTTGGCGGGTGCTCTGTTTATCTCGTCAGCAAGGATGAACTGAGCGAAAATCGGACCTTTCCTGGCTTCGAAAGTATTCGTATGCGGTTTGAATATCATCGTTCCCGTTATATCCGTTGGAAGAAGATCCGGAGTGAACTGCAGCCTTGAGAATGTAGCTTTGACGCATTTTGACAGGGTTCTTGCAGCGAGAGTTTTCGCAAGTCCCGGAACACCCTCGATAAGAACGTGTCCGTCACATAGCATCGCAGTTATAAGACCGAGACGAAGTTCTTCCTGTCCGACAATAACTCTGGAAAAAGTTGATTTGAGATTATCCAGAAGAGGTATCCTGGACGAAATTAGTTTTTCAAGTTCTTCAACCTGTTCTCTAGGCATCTATTTTCCTCCTGGCTTTTCTAATGAAATTCCGTGTTACATTTTCATAGTCTAGAAGCCCATTGTGAGTTCCAGCTTCAAATCTCATAACCAGAACAGGCTGAGTATTGGATGCCCTTACAAGTCCCCATCCATCGGGGAATGTGATCCGGGCACCGTCGGTTGTATTGACAGAATAATTCTCTTTCAGGAAGAGCTCTGTAACCCTGTCGACAAGTGCGAATTTAGCATCATCATCGCAATCTTCGCGTATCTCAGGAGTAGAGAATACCTCTGGAAGATCCTGTAGATAGCAATGCAGAGGTGTACTGGCGGAAGCGAGTATCTCGATAAGTCTCAAAGCCGCATAAAGAGCATCATCGTAACCGTAGTAGCGATCTCTGAAAAAGATGTGACCGCTCATTTCTCCAGCAAGGAGCGCATTTTCCTCAATCATTTCCTTTTTGATAATCGAATGTCCTGTTGGGGACATGAATGCTCTTCCTCCAGCCTTTTCAATTTCAGAAAAGAAAAGTCCCGAAGCTTTAACTTCTGAAATAACCTTTGCTCCCGGATTGTTCTTCAAAACCGCCCTTGCCAGGATAATCAGTATCATATCTCCTCTGATGATCTCTCCCCTGTCGTCTATGACTCCCAGACGGTCGGCATCTCCGTCGAATGCAATACCTATGTCGGCTTTCTCCCTTAGAACCGTCTCTCTGAGGTCAGAGAGATTTTCCTCAACGGTTGGATCAGGATGATGATTCGGGAAATCGCCATTCATATCGCAATAAAGAGGTATTACTCTGCAACCCAGATTTCTAAGAATTTCAACGGCCGTACCACCACCGGTTCCGTTGCCGGCATCAACTACGATCCGCAGTGATCTGTCGAGGGAAAACTCCCAGAGAAGTCTTTCAAGGTAGGGTTTCCTTACTGAAACCTTCTGAATAGAGGTATCCGGGGATACATCAATGGAATCATGGATAATCTCCATTTTTCTGCGGAGATCCTGAATGGAATCACCGTATATCGTCTCGTGTCCGAAGAGTATTTTGAATCCGTTGTATTCCGGGGGATTGTGGCTGCCTGTAATCATCACAGTAACATCAGGATTGAGGGTGCAGGCTGCAAAATACGCCATCGGAGTGGTCAGGACACCAAGATCAATTACATCACATCCTGAAGACCGAATGCCATCGGCAAGCCATTCCGTCAGAATAGATCCGGATTTCCGACAATCCCTGCCGACAGCGATGTTTTTTTGTGCAATTGAGCCGAGAACCCTGCCAAGCCTGACAGTAGTGCTTCTATCAAGATCGCCTGGGAATATGCCCCTGATGTCATATTTTCTGAAGATACTGTTTTTCATTTATTGTTCCTTAAGGGTTTCCAATCCGGGAAGTTCAATTGCGTACTGACCCGTACCAATCTCACCTGTGAGCCATCCTCTGTGAGCGCTTATTATCTGACGGGCCAGCTCCACTTCGAAAGCGGAGTACTCAGCATTACTCTGCGTTTCACCCTTATGAACTATTGTCAGTCTTACGGATTCCCCGCCACCGGTCAGCATTATGTGAATCAATGAGCCCGAACTCATAATACGTGATATTTCAGACAGAATATTGTCAAGAGCATGTCTGAGATAATACCTGCTTCCTGAAACGAAGACGTTTTCATCCATTGATATTGCCAGGGAAACTCCACGTTCTGCAAATGTTTCGTTCCATTCGTTAAGTGTTTCAAACAGGAGTTCATCCAGGGATACAACGGATGATTCCGCACCATCAGGGAATTGCGATTCATCGGTAAGGTCCATGTTTTCAAGAGCTGCCAGTTCCTTCATAACGTTCAGAAAATTCTCGATCTCCTCTATCTCGGCAGTCAATCTTGCGAGCTGCTCCTTCACAACCGGTGATCTGTCCAGAGGTCTGGAAAGCTCTATTGCTGTTGCGCGGACAGATTCAAGAGGTTTTCGCAGGGATACTCCTATTCGCGAGAGCATTTCCGATTTCAGCTTCTCCAGTTCATCAAGTTCTTCCTTATAGAGCCGCAGCTTGTTATTCAGTTCACTGATCTTTTTCTCGAACGTTACTTTGTTTCTTCTGTACATTTCCATTATCATGAAAATTCCAAGGAAGATCAGAAAAACAACATACACAGGGAGAGTTATCATATCAGGCCAGCTCCTCCAGATCTCTTATTACAATGACTTCTCTACCGATTAATTGACTTATTTTATCGGGTGTAAAATCATCAAGCGTCAGCATATCATGGTTGAACATTACCCTCGGTAGTATCACACTATTATATGAATCTGGAAGCTTCTTAACAGATCTTACAATATCTGCTCCTGAGAGAAGGCCTGCTACACCGATATCCGGGCCTAGAAAAGTATTTTTAACAACGATAACACGGTAATCGCTGCCCTTAAGGAGAGAGCTGAGGAAAGGAGCGGCAAGTGTTCCGGTACACACAATTCCACTTCCTGTAAATTCCTTTCCCGATGTCATCAGCAGTTCTGCAAGGAGTCCGATACCGTTCTCTCTCAGCGTGCAGGTCTCATAATACGATGATGGCGGAATATCCAGACCTGCCATTATGAAAAATTCATCAGATGGGTATACCCATGCGTTTCCACGTTTTTTTAATGCCTTACTCCGCATCATATTGCATTGTTTTACTACCCGAAGAGCTTCCGCTCCTGAGGAACGCCTGATCCGGGGTAGTCCATCTCTGAATTTAGTCAGGCCGACAGGTACTACGCCGACTGATACAACACCGGGTATTTCGAGTAGATCTTCAAGGGTCTTATCAAGCTCTTCCCCATCGTTCAGCCCGGGTACTATTACAATCTGTGTTTCCATTTCGATACCGGCTTCGGAGAGATTATTCAGCATTTGCAGTACTGGTTCATCCCTGCGGGTCCCCAATATTGTTCCCCTTATTGATGGATCTGTTGTGTGAACGGAAATATGAATGGGCGTAAGGTGTTTGCCTATAGCATATTCGGTATCATCTCTGTCAAGGGTTACATACGTTCCCTGGATAAAAGAATACCTGATATCGTCATCCTTGACCCGAAGGGATTGCCTCACCCCCCGGGGCAACTGATCTACGAAACAGAATATGCATTTTTTTCTGCAAACGGCAGGCTCCTGGCCCTGGAATACAAAACCCCAGTCAGCAGAAGGATTGCGCCGGATGGTAAGTTTTCTGATAACCGGACCCCTTGAGAAGACCAGGTCAATGAATAAGCCGTTGGCACTGTAAAGGAAATCGATCCAGTCATTCAGCGGATTGCCGTTGCATGAAATAAGTGTGTCGATATTTCTGAATCCGGTTGCGGAAGCGGGAGAATCCGGGGTTACTGCGAGTATTCCAAGCAAATGCTACTCCAGTAAGCGCTGTACTTTAACCATTTCCGGATCAAGCTTAGCAGCAGCTGCAAGTTCCTTATCCGCCTGGGAATTCCGGCCTGTAGCTCTGTAAACGTCCGCTATGGCAAGATGGAATCCAACGGATGATCTCAGATCTCCAGCTGTAGTTGAAAGCCCTTTTCTGAAATGATCTTCAGCTTCATCGTAGCGTTCCAGGTTAAGACAGCATCTTCCAAGCATTTCTCTTGCCTTCATCCTGAAATCGGGGCTTTTGAGAACCTGTTCGAACTCCGAGAGAGATTCACGGTAAAGACCCATCTCCATATAAGCAATTCCAAGGTCGTAATGTGTGTTGAAATCGTCGATGGGGACTGCTGTTTCAATACCCTCCTGAAACTCCCTTATTATACCTGCCAGCGCCTTTGCAGAATTCCTGTCGAATTTATGATCAATATCAGCAAGAATCATAGCTATGTCAGCGTAATTATCACTGTCGGCAAGACCAGGCCGGATACCATCCATGAGTGTTCTGGCCATCTCGAAGTTGGAATCGACATAAACGGATTTCTCAAGTGATACCAGTGCTTCATGGGGGCTATCGTTGAGCAGGTAAGCTACCGCGAGCCGGTAGAAAGCCCTGGCTTGACCCTCAACGTCCATAGCCTCTCTTATTCGTACGATCTCCTTTGCTGCACTGAGGGATTCAGGACAGATGTCGAGCACACCCTCAAGCAATTCGAATACCATATACTCACGTTCATTAGCACGGTATATGGTACATGCCCTGAGATACGAATCGATTGCTCCGTAGAAATCACCGACTTCCAGAAGAAGATTACCAAGTTCGACGTAACCCAGTCCGTCTCCCCGAGATCTATCCAGATTGCTCCTCATGTCTTCAACCTGAAGGGAAAGAGCTTCCTGAAGCTGCCTTGTGGAGACAAGGTTCAGACTGACGAGGATATCGCCCAGCTTACGGTCGGAATCGGTATCCGTCTGGATATCAAGTGCTCTTAAAACGTCCGGAGCCTCAAGAAGACCTTCCGCAATGAAGTATTCACCGATTCTTTTTCTTTCCAGGGAGAATACCTCGTCCAAATCGTCATCCGGTCCAAGTGGTTCGATGAAATCGGATTCGTCAAACTCCACCTCATCTATGACTGCTGAAGGAGGAACTTTATCTATCGTTTTCGCTTTAGGTTTCTTGACGCGCTTTTCAACAGGTGGAGCTTTAACCTTCTCAACCGGTTCTTCTATGGGCGGAGCTTTTACCTTCTCCACCGGTTTTTCTTTGGGTGGAGCTTTAACTTTCTCAGCAGGTTTTTCTATGGGTGGAGCTTTAACTTTCTCAGCAGGTTTTTCTATGGGCGGAGCT
>CAZUYF010000016.1:0-3495 GCA_964624675.1 uncultured bacterium | reverse complement strand
GGAGCTTTAACTTTCTCAGCAGGTTTTTCTATGGGCGGAGCTGTTACCTTCTCGGCAGGCTTCTTCTTTGGTGCGGGTGCTTTTCTGGGTTGGATTGTATCTTTTTTAAGCTTCTTATTCAGTTTCTCCAGCATCCGTTCAAGCTGACCGATTTCCTTCATGTCCCTTTTTTGCGCGGTTTCAATAGCCTGTTTAAGTAAAACTTCATCCTCGTTCGCCGCTGCTACTTTGGCGAAGCGTATAACCCACTTGTTATCATCCGGGTCGAGTCTGGTCATGGCATTGCATGACTGAAGAACAGGCGGTTCCTTAAGTGAAGGTTTGGATTTGAGGTACAGAAGATATTCTTTCTTTGCGTCTTCGAATTTTTCCTGATTATCGTAGCTCAAAGCCTTGATAAAATGTGCTTCAGCGAAATCCGGATTCATTCTCAATGCTTTTCTTGCGACTGACAGCGCGGCCGAGTGAAGTCCGTTTATACAGTACAGCTGCCCTGCTTTTGCGAAATTTTCAAGGGCTTCTTCAGTGCGATCGAGTTTGAGAAGAACGTCACCGAGTGTATTAAGTATTGAGGCTTCTTCCGGGTCATCGTTGACCATGCGGTTCAGGATTTTCTCAGCGCTTTCGTATTTACCTTCCTGAAAAAGATCCTGAACTTTTCGACGCTGTTCAATATCTATCATTATTCATCCTCATGGTTGCAACGAAATGCTGTAAATACTACTCAAACATACTGGAAACGAGTTTCCCTTTAACAATCAAGTCCTCAATATCGGGTATTGCCATGTGATAAGCAATACCTCTGTAATCATCAAGGTCCCAGAGTATCATATCCGCATCCATACCCGGAGCAAGAGCACCTTTGTAATCGTCCATTCCAAGGGCTGCAGCACCGTTTATCGTAGCTGCGGTTACCGCTTCTTCTATTGTAAAGCCGCACTGGCAGACCGCAAGACTGATCATCAACGGCATTGATTCACAGAAACAGCTGCCTGGATTGAAGTCCGTTGCAATTGCGACAATAGCACCTGCATCGAGAAGTTTTCTTCCAGGCGGGAATGGTTTACCCAGAAATAAGGCTGTTCCAGGCAGCAGTGTAGCCACGGTATTGCTTCGGGCGATCTTCTCGATATTTCGATCGGAAATGGACAGGAGATGATCAGCGCTCATGGCGCCCAGATCCACAGCGACTGAAGCCCCATCTGTATCGTGGAATTCGTCGGCGTGCATCCTGATGCCGAATCCCATATCCTTCGCCGCCTGCAGGTAATATCTTGACTGTTCTGCTGTAAACACACCCTTTTCGCAAAAGATATCCACGAAATCCGCAAGTTCTCGGGATTTGATCTCAGGAAGTACTTCTTCTATGAGATAGCTGATGTATTCATCCGGTCGGTTCCTGTATTCAATGGGAATTTCATGAGCTCCCAGGAATGTTCTGGCTATCGTCTGCGGCCAGTATGCAGACAGCCTTGAAGCTGTTTCAAGGCATCTTATCTCCGTTTCAAGGTCCAGACCGTAACCGCTCTTAACCTCAACAGTGGTAGTTCCCAGAAGAAGCATGGTTGTAAGATGCTTCAGAAGGGTATCTTCAAGTTCATCCCCGGAAGCCTGTCTTGTTCTGCCGACGCTGTTGAGTATGCCTCCACCGGCAGCGGCAATTACTTCATAATCGGCTCCAGTGGCTCGCATGGCGAATTCAAGCTGTCTGGTGCCGGCGTAAAGAGGATGAGTATGGGAATCTACGAAACCTGGTGTGATAACTTTACCAGCTACATCAATCTCAAGACTGTTATCAACGAGGTTTACATTTTTGGAGATGTCCCGGGTTTTTCCTGTCCATACTATTCTACCGCTACAGGAAGCGAGCGAAGCGTCCCGAATGATGGAAAGTTCTTTTGCGGCCTCTCCCCTTCGAAAACCAGGCGAACCGGTCATAGTGACCAGTTCGCCAATATCTGTCAGAAGTAAATCGGACTGAACTTTCATTATGGGAAGTTAAATCTGTTCTGGGACTACAGATGCAACCTTTCTTCCACCCATTTTGTGAAATCGGATCCTGCCGTCTGACTTGGCGAAGAGGGTGTCGTCGTTTCCTCTCCCAACATTCACTCCAGGGTGGATTCTGGTTCCACGCTGGCGTAAAATGATGGTTCCGGCGGACACCATCTGTCCGGCTGCACTTTTCACTCCAAGCCTTCTTCCGGCGCTGTCGCGGCCGTTTCTGGAGCTGCTCGATGATTTCTTATGTGCCATTTTCTGAACCTTTCAATAACTGATTACCTGTTTACAATTACCATTGCGTTCCAGCTGGAAGCTCCTGATGAGTATCGTGCGATATACATTCCGGAAGGAACTTCAGAACCGTCGCTGTTCCTCAGGCTCCAGACCAGATTCTCAGTTACCGGAGAAACATCCATAACAATGATGGAACGGCCTGTAATATCGTAAATTGACACGGTTCCTCCAACCCCCGGCTGCGGGACTGCGAAACTGCAGGATTCCTGCGATGGATTGGGGAAGACGGAGAATACACCTTCAGGAGTCTCTTCGGATCCCTCTATTCCCAGCCCGGAAAGGACAAAACTCACTTCCACTCTCTCCTGCGAGCCAACTGATATATTTTCGACCGACTGTGATGTATAACCATCAACGGTCACCATAACATCGTAGGTATCCGGAAGAAGTGTTTTATGGTAATCACCGAGTGTAACATCCGTTCTGCAGAATCTAAGAGATTCAGAATCTGTGCCGTCATGTATACTTATTGAAAGCAGGGCGTCTAAAGGGTCTCCCGAAGTGTTTGTAACGGTTCCCCAGATACCATAGGTGCTGTTTGTGAAGAACTCCAGTATTGCCATGTAATGCGCGTTAGCAACACCCGGCCAGTCTGAAGCCTGTTTGTCATCATGTACTTCTATCGTGTGATCGATTGTTCCGCATTCACCGTAGCTCCAGTCGTTCACATCTCCATGCGTTTGGTACCAGCTCCATCCGGGGTATGCTATCCAGAAGCTTCCGCTGAAATAACTTACTATCCCGGGAACAGAAGCGTAATCAATGGCCTGCTGATGGACAACTCCAGAATCTTCAGGAAGAGGGTTTCCAGTGTAATTCCAGACCGTATTGATACAGGCAGCTCCACCATGAAGGGAAAGGCCTCCGGTAAAAGGATTTATGAAGTTTTCGACAGCCGGCCAGCTCTGCATCGTAAGGTCTCGCAGAGCTGCGGTTTCAGGCTCACAGAACGGAGCTGATCCACCTCCCGAACCGGTCCACATATAGCTCAGGTTCCTGTTAAGGTCGACTCCATTGGCGTTGGATCTCTGGTCATGAAAGTAACCGTCGGGATTGAGAACAGGGATTATCCAGGATTCAGTATTGTTAACGATGTATTCGCACATGGGGCTTGTTGCGTAACTGTCAGTCAGAACTTCTAAATAATTAAGCGTAGTCATCGCAGCTGTCTTTTCATCCCCATGAATCGCACCATGT
>CAZUYF010000015.1:0-18887 GCA_964624675.1 uncultured bacterium | reverse complement strand
ACCCTCCACTCTCCTGAGAATGGGATCAACCGTTATGAAAAGGCTGCCTCTGCTCCTGTCGTAAAGCGCATACTGTCCCTCAACCCTTCCGGTGCGGGGGCCTGTCATGAGAACATCCTCTTTGGCAGTCGCCTTGCCGGATTCCCGAAAATAAACAACTTCTCCAGCTTCCAGAACCGTTTCTCCATCGGTGAGTATAACGTTACCGGTCATGGTTATCATTCCCGCCTCCTTGAGATATTCAAGGTAATGGGAAGTCCCTGTGAGGGAATCAGTTTCAACGGTAACATTACTGTAGAATACCGCGTTGCCGGATTCCTGCCAGACGGTTCCGCTGTCGGATGTTACCGTTACTTCTCCATCGGTTACAACCACATTGCCGATAAGGTCTATAACCAGTTCATCCGAGTCAGCATCCCTGCTCACCGCCCTGTCCGCGGTTGTTGTGAAAACCCCGGCACCTGCGATCAGTGCTGAACAGAGCGCAAGAAGCAGATTACTCAAGTTCCAGGTTCCCCGAGTACACCGCAGTGAAGTCCTCTTCAATATCCACGCCATCGACAGCTCCAAGACCGGTATCAAGGTCAACCCCTCGACCGGAAAGCACCGTCTCCCCTGTTGAATCCGGAATGGTCAGGACTACCAGACAGTCGCTGTGGAAGATCTCCATTTCATCGTCCCAGATTATCTCCTGTGTTTCCAGATACCTGCCATCGTCGGTTTCGGCATTGACATTGCCCCAGATTCTCATGAGCCCGGATTGAAGTTCAACAAGTCCTGAATCACCTTTGAGAATCGTTGTCGGGATATCATCTTCGAAGAAGATCAGATCTACTACGGAGAGAAGAAGCAGGCTATCACCTTCAGTGTAAATGGCCTCTTCGCTGACAAGGCGCCAGGAGCGATAACCATCATTGGACTGTACCAGGGTGAAATCTTCAACGATCTGAATCGGTTCCCGATCGGGATCCATGTCAACAGAATCGGAGCTACTGCAGGCCAGGAGCCCAACCAGGACGGCGAGCCCAGCGCTCATGAATCCAGACCCATTGTTCGGGATCTTCACGTACCCACTCCTCAATCCTTCCGGTAAGATCAGCAGTCAGTTTAATATAACCGTTGTCCCCTTCGTACTCGGAGAGGTCCAGTGGTTCATCGATCTGAAGTGTATATCTTCCACCTTCCCCTCTCGATATATGCAGTGTAAGAACAGGAATTCCAAACCTCACAGCCAGCTGTGACGGGCCAACAGGTGTCCTGGCTGGTAGACCCATGAAATCGACAAAATCGCTGTCCACTCCGAGAGTATCCTGATCTATCAGAATACCCACGGCGGTATTATCACGCAATACCCTCATAAGCCTTGCTATACCGCCTCCCCTGTCGATAAGCTCCGTCCCGCACCGGGCTCTCAGTCTGTTGAAATACTCTGACGTTTCTCTATGTGAGAGTTCTCTTGAAACTATACCAACCTTATGACCGAGAAGCAGAATAGCCCTTGGTATTAGTTCCCAGGCCGAGTAATGCCCTGTTATGGCAATGACCCCTTTTCCAAGGGAGAGGGCGGCCTGCATGTGTTCCTCTCCGCGGATTTCAACTACCCGGCGGAATTCATCGTCTGATCTGTAATTGAGATTTATGAAATCACTCATACCTGAGATAATGTACCTGTAAACATGACTCAGTCGCACTTTCAAACCGCACGGATGGATGATGTGTTTCTCATTAATTTTGAATATCCTCCGGGATCTGCCTGGAATCAGGGAAGCAAACGACCCGAAAATACCGGCAGTCACCCAGATCAGTTTTCTGGGCATAACCCGGGCAATGAAGGCAAAGAATTTCACCAGAGGAAGAAGGAGTGAATGCCTTAATCGGCGGAATGGAAGACGGGATGCCATTATCGGTTTATTTCACACCTGCCTGGAGGGCATCGTGAAGGTAGAGAACACCCACAGGTATTCGATCCTGATCGATAACCACCAGGGAAGTTATGCCGAGTTCTTCCATTCTGGAAACGGCAATGGCGGCAAGTTCCTCCCCGCAGCAGGTCGAGGGTTCTGTGATAAGGACATCTCCAAGAGTCAGATCCAGCACATTCGCGCGGTTCTTCATGAGCCTGCCAAGGTCTCCGTAAACAAATATCCCGTTCAGTTTCCTTTGCGCATCCGTTGAAAAACATACTCCCCGGTGAGCGGTCATTACCGCGATTGCCTCCGTAAGGGGAGCCGATTCGCTTATGTCCGGGAGAGAATCGGAAACCATCAGATCACTTACTCTTGTCAAAAGCTTCCTTCCGAGTGTTCCGCCCGGATGAACCTTGGCAAAATCATCGGATGAGAAATTCCTGACCTTGAGAAGTGCCATTGCAAGCGCATCACCCAGCGCCATCATCGAGGTTGTGCTTGCAGTAGGTGCAAGGTCATAAGGACAGGCTTCCTTCAGCTCAGGAAGGGGGAGAACCACATCAGCCGCTCTTGAAAGAAGAGAATCCCCGGAGCAGGTAATGCAGACAATCGGAATTTTCAATCTCATGAAACAGGGAAGAAGCATGGCTATCTCCTCCGTTTCCCCGCTTTTGGAAAGAACAAGGGCGACATCGTTCTTCTGAAGTATCCCAAGGTCTCCGTGGATACCGTCCGAAGGATGAAGAAAGTACGCCGGGCTGCCCGTACTTGTCATGGTGGCAGCTATCTTTCTGCCAACATGCCCGGATTTGCCCATGCCGCAGATTATTATCTTACCATCTGTTCGGGCCAGAGTTTCTACTGCTCTTGTGAAAGTACGTTCAGCGAGCCTGGCAGTAGCCTCAAGCCATTCCGACTCTATCCTGAGAACCCTCAAGGCTTCTTCGTAAAGGTCAGCCATTTTTCAAACTCTCCAGGAGCATATCTGCAACCTCTCCGACCGCACCGTTTCCTCCGGTTTTTTTCGTAACAATATCACACTCAGCCTTAATAAGATGGTGAGCGTTTGAAGGACAGGCTCCAATGCCGGCAGTTCTGATTGCGGGAAGATCCATCAGCCCATCACCCATGAATATGACTGATTCGCAGTCTATCGACAGGTTGCTGCAGATATCTTTGAGTGCATCAGCCTTTTTATCGCTGCCAAGACATAACAGTTCTATCCCGAGATCAGCCGCCCTGCTTCTTGTTGCAGGGAAATCCCTGAAGGAAACAAGGGCCACATGGAACCCTCTTTTCCGGAGTTCTATTATTCCCCCTCCATCCGCCGAATTGAACTTCTGGACAACTCCCTCGGGTCCATAATACAGTCCGCCATCGGTAAGTACTCCGTCAACATCGAGAGCAAGCAGTTTTATTCCTTTTAGACTTATCATCGGCCTTCCCAATGAATAACAGCTTTCCTTACCATTATATCAAGCGTATCGAAATCCACCATTGTCGCGGAGTCGCTAAGCGCTGATGCAGGGTCGGGATGCGCCTCTATGAACAGGCCGTCAACACCCCAGGCAGCACCTGCGCGGGCAAGCGCAGGGGCGAATTCCCTGCAGCCGCCGCTTATCCCCCCGGCGGCTCCGGGAAGCTGAAGGGAATGGGTCACATCAAGAATTACCTTTTGCGAAAATCCGCTCATTATCGAAAGTGAGCGAAAATCGACTACGAGATCACCATAGCCGAAAAAGGTGCCTCTCTCGGTAAGCCAGATTTCCGGACATCCAGCAGCTGCAGTCTTCTCAGCAGAACCCCTCATATTCTCGGGATTCATGAACTGACCCTTCTTGATATTCACAGGTATCCCGGCAGCGCCTGCTGCCTCCAGAATCGAAGTCTGCCTGCATAGAAAAGCTGGAATCTGGATAATATCAACAATCTTAGCCACAGGTTCTGCCTGCAGCTCATTATGAATATCGGTAAGAGTTCTGACACCGAACTCGCCTGAAATATCCTCAAGTATCCTCAAACCTTCATCCATTCCCGGACCCCGGTAGGAACCGTGACTGGTTCGGTTATCCTTCAGAAACGATCCTTTAAATACCCACTCGACAGGGCGATCGAGGGATTCCATAAGCGATGCGGTGAATTTCGCGACTCTCATGGATATTTCTCTGGATTCAAGGCTGCACGGACCGATTATGAAAAGGGGGATTCTGTCATGTACTGAAATACTCCACCGCCCTTTCAAGATCTTTTTCAGTATCTACACCTATTCCCCGAAATTCACCGGTTACAACCCTGATTCGCATTCCCCGCTCCAGCCAGGCAAGCTGCTCAAGTCTTTCAATTCTTGAAAGACTGGTGTTTCCCGCTGCGGCGCAGCTTCTAAGTGATTCGGGGCTGAATGAATATATACCGATGTGTTCCAGCAGGTTATCCGCACCATAGGGAATAGGATACCTGGAAAAGTACAGAGCTTCCTGACATTCGTTAATCACAACTTTCACCGAATCCGGTGATCCGCCAAGTTCTGCCGGTATTTCCCTGGCAAGGGTAACGACCTGATCTTTTTCAGATGGAATCGCAGTAAGGGAATTGATCCAGTCTTTATTCACAAGAGGTTCATCGCCCTGCACGTTTATTACAGTATCTCCCGGAAAACCCAGCAGACTCCAGGCCTTGAAAACTCTTTGAGTACCTGTTGCGGCTTCTCCTGTATAAACAACCTCAAAACCGGCGTTCTCGACAATATCCATAATACGTTTATCATCGGTTGCCGCAACAGCTCTGTCAACTGAATCTCGAATCCCCTGCAGCACTCTGATTATCATTGGGATTCCTGCGATGTCCGCCAGGGGTTTCCCCGGCAGCCTCGTCGAAGCGAACCTGGCAGGGACTATGGCAACGATTTCCGCTGAAGCTGCTACTCTCCCAGCCATTTCTCAGTAGCCCATATTGAAATACTTAATACTGTTTCCTCCTGGAAGCTATCCTGTATATCACGCCAGTACTGGTAACCGGCGGCAATATCTACCCCCGCCCTTCCTTCGTTGAAACTGTATCCGGCACCCGCTGTGAAAGTTGAAGCTTTGTCTCTCCATAATCCATCCATATATGAAAATCCTGATCGGAATGAAATACCGTTTCCAGCATAGACTTCGGCTCCAGCAGAATATACAGTTCCGGGATCCGTCTGGGTGTCGAGAATATTCAGAACTTTTCTACTGTAGATATCCACGCCGATAAGAAGCCTCTCAATCGGTCTGAAGGATATCCCGGCGGATACTTCACCTGGAAGAGAATACATACCGGTGGAGCTGTCTGCTTCGGAAGATGCAAGGAAATCCCTGTTTACCTCAAGGGTTCCCTTCCTGTCGGTTGATATGGAGAATCCCAATCCAAACCGATCAGTGTTAACAAGTATCCCGAATACACCGCCCCATGCCATTTGGAAATTGGCATCATCGCGGTAAACGGAACTGTCCGACGTCGGGGTGATCAATGCAGTTTGTGTCAGAGTTACATCAGAAAGAATATTGCCGAAAGAACATCGTCCTCCAACGGAAAAAGCCAGCCAGTCGCTGGTTCTGACGGATAGTCCGGTATAGGTTTCCACAAGACCGCCTGTCCAGGAATACTTCCCCGCATAATCATCACTGACTTCCATCTGAAGCTCAGAATCAATCCTGCTTCTGCCATCGATAGCACCTGATATGACGATCCCTCCAGGGATTGGTACGAAAGCCGATACAGCAGGAAAACCAAGCTGATTATCCCATGCTGGAGTATCACCTTCACTGTATCTTCCCCCGAGGCTGATCCCTCCGGCAACAGTCCATGCGGAAGCGGCCGGGTTCAGCATTGAAAAACCAGTACTGCCCGGCACACCGATACAGACTCCGCCCATACCGTAGGACCTGGAATTCAGGGGGAGAATTTCTGAACCGATACCATCAGGCGGAGGAAGATAATCTACTGAGAATATCCCCGTTACAAAGAACACAATGCAGGACAACAAAGTCATAAGGTCTCCAGTGTTTCATGTTTCATTTTCAATCAGTCGATGTATCCGGATATGGCGAATAATGTTCCCGGTACTTCACAGTTCAAATGTCTCTCCAAGTGCGGGAATGAGCGCCGTTTTACCAATCCTGTCCGCGATCCTGTTTACCAGTATTTCGGACTGATCAGGTTCACCATGAACAAGGAATATACTCTCTGCGTTCGCACCGACCTTTTCCGCATAGTTGACAAGGGCATCTGAATCCGCATGAGCTGAAAACCCGTTGATGATCTCAATTTTGGCTTTCACAGGGTATTCCTCACCGAATATCTTAACCAGTTTATCACCCTCTACCAGTTTCCTGCCCAGTGTATGCTGAGCCATGAATCCTACTATGAGCACTGCATTCCTCTCATCTCCGATGTTGTTCTTGAGGTGATGAAGAATCCTTCCGTTCTCGCACATTCCCGATGCTGATATGATCACCATAGGGCTTCCGTCATTGTTAAGAGCTTTGGACTCTCCAACACTCTGGATGAAATGAAGGCCCTCAAACCGGAACGGGCTTTTGTTGCTGTAAAGGTAATCACGCATCTTGCTGTCAAAACACTCCTGATGAATCTTATAAACCTCAGTGGCATCAAAGGATAAAGGAGAATCCACATAGACTTTCATGGGTGGCATCTCATTACGCATCACAAGTTCATGAATATCGAAAAGTACTTCCTGGGTCCGTCCTACGCTGAAAGACGGGATTATGATCTTGCCGCCGGATTTGAAAGTGTTGTTGATTATGCTGCGGAACTTCTGCAGCGACTCCTCCTGCTTCCCATGATTCCTGCCGCCATAGGTGCTTTCCATAATCAGTATATCCGCGTTTGCACTCATATCAGGATCTTTCAGAATTGGTCTTCCGGGCCTGCCGAGGTCTCCTGAGAATAGGAGAACTCTCTGAGTTCCGTTCTCTTTGACAGTTAGCTCCACCTGGGCGGAACCAAGTATATGGCCTGCTTCTAGAAACCTGAGGGAGATGTTTGAAAACAACGGGAACGCCCTGTTGTAAGGTATTGACATGAAGTGCTTCAGAGTTTCCATGACATCTTCAGCATCATAAAGGGGCTCTAGAGGCTCAAGACCATTCTTTTTCCTTTTCTTGTTGAGATACATTGTATCGTACTTCTGGATGTGCGCGCTGTCGGGAAGCATTATCGCCGCAAGATCCCGGGTGGCGAAGGTGCTGGTAATCATACCGCTGAAGCCGTGCTTCACCGCTCCGGGAAGGTTTCCCGAATGGTCTATATGTGCATGGGAAAGGATTATTGAATCAAGCTCGGCAGGGTTGAAGGGAAACTCCCTGTTCAGTTTCTCGCTTTCTTTCCTGCGCCCCTGAACGAGACCGCAGTCAAGAAGGATTTTTCTACCGTTGATTTCCAGCAGATGCTTGGAACCTGTAACCGATTGTGCCGCTCCATAAAAAGTAATTCTCACTTATATCAACCTCCTAGGCCCGACTATGATGAGGAAACCAGCCCCATGCAACCTCGAAATAAAACATCGGGAACCGGAATCGCTGCATGGACGTTAATACATACTGGATGTATCTTTGCTCAACCAATATAGGCTTTTGGACAGTAACTTCGCAAATGATATCAGCAAATTGTTAAGATACAAGTAATTACTTTAACTGGAATACTGGATTCAAAGTATGTCCGGAAATCATCGAAGGGATGAATCAATGAAAAGTTCTCTTGCTGTAATAAGTACTCTGCTGCTGGTTTTCTCCAGCATTGCGCTTGGAGATACTGTAATGGACAAAATCCTGTCCGCTCTTGAATCAGGAGAGTTATCCGCTGTTGAGGCAACAGACCTTCTTATTCAGAGCGCAACGGATTGGAATGATCTGCCTGCCCGTTTTACGGAAGGTACAGACGGTGTCCCCTGTGGAACACCAGCTATCCTGGAAGCAGTACGCCTCGGGTTGGACTCTCCTCTGGCCGACCGCCCCGCTCTGACTGGACCCCATTACACGTTCGATTCGCCTGACGGTTACTTCAAGATGCACTGGACCGATTCCGGTGCAGATGCTGTTAATTTAAGCTACGCGACAACTGTCGCCGTATCGGCGGATTCGTCATGGCAGGTGGAATGCACCGAAATGAACTTCATAACACCACCCCCGGATAATATGGTTGGTGGTTCTGATCAATACGATATCTACATCAAATACCTTGGCGGTGGTGTACTGGGTTACACTTCCCCCTCCGGTGAATTCCATCCCCCCGATTCCACACAGGCCTGCAGCGCAAGTCATATCGTCATGGGCAGCAACATCTCAGGCTGGGGACAGAGAGCCTGTACAGTGGCTCACGAATTCCAGCACGCCGTCCAGTTCTCCTACAGCTACGAAGAATCAACCTGGTTCATGGAGAACTGCGCAGTCTGGATGGAAGAGATGGTATACCCTGATGTCAACGACTACCTGCCATACGTCCAATATGGCGGAGCTCTTCGCTTCCCCTGGTACGATATCCGCTCGGCCGCCATGTACTGGTATGGAGCTTTTACCTGGCCATGGATGATGTGGAACAGATGGGGTTACGAATCAGTTCGTGAGATCTGGGAAATCTGTGCCGAGGTTAGCGGAAGCAACCTTGAGTCGGCCCACGATGAAATGTTCGCCAACCATGGATCAAATTTCGAGTCGATCTTCATGCAGTACGGATGCTGGAGATGGTTCACTGCTGATAACTGGTTCTCAGGCTGCGGCATGTACAACGAGGAGGTATCCACCTGGACACCCGGTCCCAGGGTACTGCCCTATCATCACACAGCAACCCTGCCTTTCAGCGGTGATCAGAGCGCAACTTACAAGCCTGATTATCTGGGTATCCATTGGATTGAAGTCGATCTGAGCAGTTTCCAGGACGACTGGATCCAGATGGCCTTCAACGGTTATAATAATCTTGAGTGGAATGTGGGCGTCATAATGCAGGATTATTCAGGAAGATTATACTTCAACTGGTACAGCTGCGACCCCACATCCGGTGACATAAACATCACGGTGGGTGCTAACGGATGGGACGCTGCCATTTTCTTCCCGGCATTCATGACAAATTATCCCATGAATCACGATTACACCTTCGAAATAACCACCCTGGGGACAGGCATGGAAGGATCTCCATCAAACACCGACCTTCTTAACCTTAATGTTTCTTCAAATCCCATACATGCCGGTGATTATGTAACCTTCGACCTCCCGACTGACGGAAACGCCAGCATGCTTGTCTACGACATGAGCGGCAGAGTTGCCGCCACACTTATTGATGAGACGATACAGGCAGGTTCCCACTCGGTGCAGTTTGAAGGATCGGACCTTTCCGAAGGGACATACTTCATAATGCTGCTCGCAGATGACCAGATTTCCACGCAGAAAGTGGTTTTCACCAGATAAACAGTAACCTGGTGGTTAAGCAGGGACCCATTTCAGGGTCCCTGCTTCTTTTTCTTGTATATTCCAGACTGCAGGCAAAGAAAATCTCCGGAGGTAACCTTGACCCGATATGCAGCGCTGGTCTTTCTGCTCCTTATGGCAGGATGCAAAAGAGATGCTGAACCGCGTGTCAGCGGCAGCTCGGACTATTCTCCTATTATCATCATTCAGTTCCGGGAAACTGAAGTATCCTCAAGCCTCCCATGGGACATCACATCGAGTCATGATAACGTATCAGCTTCAATGCTTCTTCCGGATAATAACGCAGCCTTCCTGGGAACCAGACAGCTTGTTAATGAAGCTATTGAGAACGATATGCTTGTTGCTCTCATAAGTGACCGCTGTTTCGACTATCAGATAAGCGGGGATCATATCCAGATATGGCTGGACAGCAGCGGCACGGTAAGATCACGACCCGAAAATATCCTTGATGAAAACCTCGGCTCGGCATGGCTTGCAAATACCAGCCGCCAGGATATCCTGCTTGGATTGTTCGACATGTACAAGCCTGATCTTATCCTGATGGAGTACACAATTCCCGACGCTTCTTCAGTCCTTCGAATAGCTGAATACTGGACAGCAGCGGATGTTCTATCCCGATACATGGTTGTAATGTTTCAACTTCCCCGGAACCCTGATTTCAGAGGGTGGTGTGGCTTCGCGGGTGAGGGAATAAATGGAAGTACACCGTATGGATTGACTGAAAGTGGTTTGTTCTCCACCATCCGGCTCCTTGCGGGTCTCAAATGGGTGGATGTCCTGCCGGATATCATACCAGCTGTTTCAATATTGGAAGACACCGATGATATCTGGGGTAATCAATGATCAGCCAGGGAAAGAACTGTTGAAGCTGATTATGGAATACTACCGCTTGCTGAGGCAACTGAATTATCTTACATTTAAAGTTGAATCTATATTCGAATGAGGTGAATACTGCGCTGAATACATGTAAAGACAAAAAAACAATCCTGACTGTGATACCAGTGATAATTTAAAGGGGAAATACAATGTCAATAATGAAATCTGTTAACGACTTCCTTACGCGGCTTTCGAGTAAGCTCAAGGGTGGCGGTGACAAGGCTATCGAGAAACAGAAGAAAAAGGGAAAGAACACCGCCAGAGAACGTGTAGAGAATCTGTTGCTTGATGAGGATTCCTTCCTGGAGATAGACCTTTTCGTAGAGCATTCCGTGAAGGATTTCGGGATGGATAGAAAAGAGCTGGCGGGTGACGGTGTTATCACCGGATACGGCAAGGTGCATGGCAGACCGGTTGCCGTGTTCGCGCAGGACTTCACAGTTGCCGGAGGATCCCTTGGAAGAGCCCATTCAAAAAAGATCGTTAAAGTGATGGATGGCGCAGCTGAAGCGGGAATACCCCTTGTAGGGATAAACGACTCCGGCGGAGCCAGAATCCAGGAAGGAGTTGAATCCCTCTGCGGTTACGGCGAGATATTCTACCGCAATACAAAACTCAGCGGTGTGGTTCCTCAGATCTCCATCATTCTTGGTCCATGTGCAGGCGGCGCTGTCTATTCGCCTGCCCTTACGGATTTCGTATTCGTTGTCGATAAAATCTCCAATATGTTCATAACCGGACCTCAGGTCATCAAGACGGTTCTGGGAGAAGATATAACTCAGGAGGAGCTTGGTGGCGCATTAACCCATGCCTCCATTACAGGTAACGCACATTTCTATTCAAATAGTGAAACGGAAGCCTTTAACACGCTCAAAAAACTACTTTCCTTCCTCCCGGCCAATTCGAATGAGAACCCACCTGTTAGAAGTGCAGTCCCCCCTGATCAACCGCTGGGTGATGATGTTATCCCCGATAACCGCAGGCAGGCTTACTGCGTGAAGGAAATCATACGAGGCATTGTGGACGCTTCCGATTTCCTTGAAGTACACGAGCACTTCGCCGCTAACATGGTGGTAGGTTTTGCAAGGCTCGCAGGCCAGCCGATAGGGATTATCGCGAATCAGCCCAGAGTGCTGGCAGGTGTTCTTGATGTAAACGCATCTGACAAGGCGGCACGGTTCATCAGATTCTGTGATTGCTTCAATATCCCGCTGCTGACATTGGTGGATACACCCGGATATCTTCCAGGAGCTGATCAGGAACATGCAGGCGTCATCAGACATGGAGCTAAGATACTGTACGCTTACAGCGAGGCTTCAGTCCCCAAGTTGACGCTTATTATGAGGAAAGCTTACGGCGGAGCATATATAGCCATGTGCAGCAGGCACCTCGGTGCCACATTCGTTGCGTCCTGGCCCTGCGGAGAGATTGCGGTAATGGGGCCTGAGGGAGCAGCCAACATCATATTCAGAAGGGAAATAGCGGCGGCGGAGAACCCGGAAGAGTACAGACAGGAAATGATCCGACAATATGAAGAGAAATTCGCCAATCCCTATGTAGCAGCGAACAAAGGATATATAGACACCATTATCAGAGCCAGCATGACAAGGGAAACGCTGATCAAGGTGCTCTCCAGAACCGGGCAGTCCAGGAAAGGGCGTCCCCACGGAAACATTCCTCTTTAGAGGGGGGCATTATGGAGAAAAAACTGGATAAACTTATCATAGACGATACCGAGTATCTCACAGAGGTACCGGATCACTGCAGAAAGCCATATAAGGGTGTTCCGGATCCCTCTGAGATAACAGCATTCATACCCGGGACCATAGTCGAGATCAAGGTTTCCGAGGGTGACAGTGTCGAAGCAGGTACAGTTCTTCTTCTTCTTGATGCGATGAAGATGCACAATGAGATATGTTCCGGTAAAAGCGGAATCATCGGTAAAATACACGTTTGTTCGGGTGATTCGGTGCGGAAGGATCAGCTTCTCATTAATCTCATTTACCCGGGGTAAGCACCTTGCTGCAAAGTTAAAGGGGAGGGGCAGATGCCCCTCCCCTTTCTTTCATACATGTCCTGAGATCAATCGTTTTCGGATTCCAGATCCTCAGCTTTCTGCATGGCGTTGATAGCGTCGTTCCTCCGGCCAAGACGACTGTAGGTACTGGCAAGGTAACGCCAGTAATTGGCATTGTCAGGGTCGAAATCGAGGGCTGTTTCGAGAGCCTCTGCGGCTTCGGAATCAAGTTCTTTCCTGTTGAAGCAGGCGTATCTCGTATAGTATGCGTTCGCGAGTTCATCGGGAGATAGACCCTCGATCATTATGACTGATGCAAGAATCGAGAGAGATTCATCGTAATTCTCCATTACGAAATTAGCGTGCGCAAGGGTTGAAAGAACGATATAGTCTTCTCCGACAAGGCCTCTGGCGCTGTTAAGTTCGGTTATCGCCTGAGAATAATCTTCCATCTCGATGTATGCGTATCCCTTTGATACCAGCATGGTGGCCATGATTGCATTTGCTTCATCCGGGTCAAGCCAGCCCTCTTCGAGGCCAAGCTCAATATTAGCGAATGCTTCGTCATATATACCAATTGCAGATCCGTAGTCGCCTTCAAGCATATATGCTCCCGCAAGAGCGTCCAGCATATCAATATTCGTGGGATCGACCGCCAGTGCCTTGCTGTAAGTATCTTTTGCCTGCTGGATGTACCCCGGCATTTCCTCCTCGGTGGCGTCAAGGGCAACCATGGTCAGGATGCTTCCGGAGTTGTATAGAGCCTGGATAAAAAGATTTTTGGCCTGCGCAAGACTCTGTGAGTGGTAATCCAGCATATATGGATCACTCGTCTCATCTATCAAGACCTGAACATCAGCCATCATTGCTTCAGCTTTCAGTGATGCATTCTGGAAATATTCAAGGGCCGCTTGAAGATCATTGTTAACTCTCAGCTCAACATCACCAAGCATAAGCTCAAAATCGGGTCTCTCAGGGGCAACCAGAATACCATTATTGAGCATTTCAACTGCTGAACCGATATCGCCGTTGCTCATCGTATTTGCAGCACTGTTAAAGAATACGAACCAGTACTCGTTTATTGCGAATGCTCCGCTGGTATCAAGTTCGTATGTTTTCATGAATGATATGGCAGCATCGGACCATTGTGATTTCTCTGTAAGAGCTCTGCCTCTCCAGAACCAGATTTCCGAGTTAAGGGAATCTCCCTGAGCGATGACGCTGTCAGCAAGATGTATGATATCGTCATACTCCTGATTCTGCATATGTACCTTCATGCCGGTTACCACAGGTGAGCTGCAGGCTGCGAGCATAGCGGATATTGCAATGATGCTAAGAATAATCTTTCGATTAAGGTTCCATCCAGTCATATTCGACCCTCCGTTCAAGGTATTGGATATTCAAAAGAAATAATATGATCGGTAATTATGAAATCTGGCGTTTCGCACACTGAAAGTCAATATTGACATTGTATCCCTCAGTATTCAGTTTACAGTGCTTTGGAGGTTTCGTATTTGATTTGTTTAACAGAACTTTTCCGTATTTTTCTTGGGGTACTTGCCGTATCCTGGAGTCCATCCCTTGCTCCCGCTGACGGGCAGGAGAACACTTCATCCAGAGAAGCAGTCATTCTCATTGATTGTCAAACCATCATCTTTCTGGAGAACGGCAGAGAAGCTAACCTGGCGCTGGTATCCACAGGAAGAGCAGGTTTCAATACCCCGGTTGGAACATTCGAGGTTCTGTACAGAAGACGGGCTCCAGTATCCAGTTCCTACGGAGTCAGGATGCCCTACTGGCTATGTATTCATCCCTCGGGCCAGATAGGTCTTCATCAGACTTTTCTATCCGGTACGAATTTTCTGGGAACCAGACGATCACATGGCTGCGTAAGACTTGGTGAAATTACAGCCAGATGGAGCTACGACTGGCTCAGCGTGGGGTCAACCGTGAGAGTTCAGGCCCAAAGTCCGAGAAGGGTCTAGATATCTGTCCTGCTTCCGCAGCGTGAACACAGATATCTGCTGATTTCCTCCACTGGTATGCTGGAGAGGAACATACTCAGCATCCTGGAGTAATCCTCACCACGTTTCTCCTCACCGCAACCCGGACAAACAGGCAGTAGTTTTGAAAGACTCTCTATTGTTTTCAAAGCCTGTTCATACTTCCTGCGGACGTTACTCAGCTCTACCATATCTTCGAACCTGCCGCAGGCGATTTCTATCGCCCTGAAAAGCTCAGCCGGCCCCGGAGGTTTTACTACATAGGCTCCTACCCCCGCTTCTGATGCTTCTTTCACAAGATCCTCGGTCTCATAGGCACTCAGAATCACAATAGGTGTAGGAAAATGCTTCTGGATGAGGATCGCTGCCTCAATGCCCGACATTTTAGGCATCTTGATATCCATGAGCACCACATCGGGCTGTACTTCCTTGATCATCCCCAGAGCTTCGTGTCCATCCTCGGCTTCCCCGGCAATTTCGTATCCCAGTTCCTCCAGCATCCCTCTGATCATCTCGGAGACCAGATGGTCATCCTCGACAATCAGAACCTTCCTCTTTTTATTTACTTCCATCTGGTCCATCCTCCGTCAGAGTCCTGCGGAAAACTATTTTCGCAGAGGCTCCGCCATCGTTCTGCAGAGTAAGCTCACCCTGCAGGTTCTTTATAGTTAAATTCTGAATCAGATCAAGACCCAGATTCTTCCTGTCATGCTCCAGCACTTCTTCGGGATACCCAGGACCGTTATCACTGTAAATAAGTGTGATACGACCTGCTCGACGCTTGCGCATTCTGACCTTTATCTTCAATGAATCACGGCCTGCCAGGGCATGTTTGAGCGAATTCCTGACCAGCTCGTTCAGTATCAGGGCAAGAGCGTGGGCCTGATTTGGGTTCACACGTATCGAGGTTTTCGAAATGGATGCTTTCAGTTTCTTGGTGTCGTGGGCGTTTGCAATTGCACTATTGATGATTCTCCTGGCAAGCATAGTCAGTTCCAGAGGTTTCCAGCCGGAACTTGAAAGCATATCATGAACAGTTGCCAGACCACGGATCCTGCTGATGAGGCTCTGAACAAATTCATCGTGATCATCGTTACTCGAAGCGTAACGCCTCTGTGCGTAAAGAATGCCTATTATCTCTGAAAGATTGTTCTTTACTCTATGGTTAACCTCCTTGAGCAGAACCGCATTTATCTGAGCTTCTTTCTCTGCCCGTCTGTACATTTCGATGAGTTTCTTTTCCATCCTGTTCCGCACAAGTGCATTACCGATAGCATCCCCGACAACTCTCAGAAGATCGATTATGTCTTCGCTCCAGTGATTCTCCTGATTCACGCTGTCAAAGCCCATGAAAGCAATAAGATTGTTTCCATGAACTATGGGGACTACAAGCAGCGATTGAATATCCCGGGATTCAAACAGCGTCCTTTCAGCCTCAGCCCAGGATGGAAGATCGGGAATCCTGGGTATCTGGAAAGCCCAGTGTCTGCTGAGTCTGTTCAGGAGCCAGGGATAATCATCGGTTCTCAGTTCCTGCTGAGTATCGATCCGCGGCTGAACATTCGTTGCGCACCATTCGTGCGTATTGGTCATGATCTTCAGTTCATCACTGAACTGGAAAAGGTACGCCCTGTCAACCTCAATTGACACACCGATATTAAGAAGGGCATCGTTTATACCAAGGTTCAGGGCGCTTCCCCTCATTTTAATAAAATCAGTGGAAATAGTGATAAGGAGGTTTTCAAATCGTTCTCTGAAATTCAATTTCTTACGTGTTTGTTCAGCTACAGTGATATCATTCATCAGTACGAACAGACCGTCTGGTGTTCTGGTGATTAAAGCATTGAAAATTCTATCGCGGTATTCAAAGGTACTAATGCAGAATCCTGAGCCGGAATCAAGAACTTCATCGAATTTCTCCCGCATAATATTCGTTAATTCCAACCCGGCAACCTCCGAAAATGCTGCTGATCCATCTTCAGAACAGACGAGCTGCCTGAATGCTCCGTTGCAGTACTTCACTTCCAGGTTGCCGTCCAGAGCAAATACCGGATCATTTACACTTTCAAGCAGAAGAGAATGATCCCGTTCGCTCCTGCGAACACTGTTTTCGACTTCAATTCGAGAGATTGATGCTTTGACCATGGAAACCAGTGTTTCCATTATCCCGCGGATTTCCTGAGTCAGAGTTCCCGGCACAGATGAAGCGATGATCATCACCGATGAAGAAGTTTCACTGAGGATGAGGGGAAAAAGTCCCTTCAGAAATATCTGCTGACCACTTTCGCGCATGAAAATGTCATCTTCCTTGGGGTCCGGGAACACGTTTCTGTCATTCTTCAGCATTCTATGCAGGTCTGAATCGGGTGCAGACCTGGAACGGGAATCAATCAGGCATCCTGGAAGACCGGCATTATATTCCAGCACGTAATCTCCTGAACTGCTGTCAAGGACGTAAATCCCGGCTGAATCTATACCTTTGAATTCAGTTGCTGAATCAACAGAATGCTTAAATACTGAAGATGAATCTTCAAAGGAATTCAGTTTAATGCAGGCGGCAGACAGAATATCGAAATTTTCGATTACCAGCTGACTCCTCTCCCGGCCATTCGCATAGAATCTGTTCATCCGGCCAGGATGCAATATGCATTCTATACAAGATCCGGTTTATTATCTTCCAGTTCTGCAACCACTTCCCTTAGCTTCTGAGAGTACTCATCACTCATGATAAGTGTTACGGAATCGGTTTCCACTACCGATACATTGCTCACTCCCAGGAGAACTGTAAGCTTGCCCCTGTTCCATACAGTTGTGTTCTCGCTGTCTTTCACAAGCACCTCTCCCCTGCCTACGCCGCATCTTCTTGCGGAGGGCCAGTCACCGATGTCATTCCATCCAAACTGGGCGGGGACCATTACAACATTATCAGCATTCTCCATCACTCCGTAATCAATGGAGATTGATTGCAGAGCATTGTACCGCTCAGAATCAGGGCAGGTTCCGGAACCCAGCCGCAGCAATTCCCCGGAAAGCTCTGGAAGGTACCGGGCTATTTCCTGCATTATCACATCCGCCCTCCAGATGAACATCCCGGCATTCCAGAAATACCTGCCGCTCAAACAGTACTCTGAGGCGGTTTCAAGATCGGGTTTTTCTCTGAAGGATGATACCTCGTAAACTCCTTCACTGATACGTTTTCCTTTTTCAAGGTAGCCGTATCCGGTGGCAGGGCGGTCCGGTGTTATTCCAATCGTTACAAGTTTTCCATCCATAGCGGGTTGGGCTGCCATGATGAGCGTGTTCCTGAATCCTTCAGGATTGTCGATAACATGATCGGAGGGTACAACAACCATCAGATCCGAACCGCAGCCGCGGTCAACAAGGGTTTTTGCCGCCCAGCCTATGCATGCCGCCGTATTTCTGCCGGATGGTTCAAGCAGAAGATTCTCGTTTCTGATCCATGGCAGCTGCGCAAGCACGGTACCCCTGTGGTCACTGCTGGTGACTACCATTATCTTCCCATGACCGCAAAGCCCATCGAACCTCGAAGCTGTTTCCTGCAGCATCGTCCTGTCTCCAGTCAGGTGGAGGAACTGTTTGGGTAGTTTCCGCGTTGAGACAGGCCAGAAACGGGTTCCCCTTCCCCCGGCCATGATTATTCCGAAAAATGATGACTCCATTAACTACCTCCGGGTTCTATCAGGTATCCTGCCCCATTAAGTGCCAGTTTTCCACCAGCCATGTCAGCAACAATGCATACGGGGGAATCTATTTCATCACCCCGTATCGCAACGCTCCCGGATGAAACAAAGAAAAGCGCACCTCCAGGAATATCCGTATTCGATACTCCTCTGATATCGGTTATTCGATAGCCAGCCTTCAGTTTCAACTGGTCTATTTTCCCATCCGTTCCTGCGTGGACAGGGCTTCCTCCGGAAGACCAGTCAATAGCTTTAATACCCTTTTCAATATGGAGTTCCCTCTGTTTTCCGTCTGCTCCGGTTCTCCCCCAGTCGTATAACCTGTAGGTAACATTGCAGTTGCTCTGAACTTCAAGGATCTGCAGGCCCCGGCCAAGCGAATGGATGGTTCCGGGGGGAATGTGGTAAATATCACCAATATTCAGGTCTATTTTCTGAAGAACTTCTTCCGCTCTTCCGGTGCGAAGCAGATCAAGGAACAGGTTCCTGTCAATATCATTCATTCCTCCCATCATCCATGCCCCGGTTTCGGCTGCCAGTACAATCCAGGTTTCTTCCTTGCAGAGGCTTCCCCCCCCGATACCGGGATGAACCTGCAGTGAGAGTTTATCCGCAGTATGAAGAGTCTTCAGGAGAACAGGATAGACATCCTCCCCAGGCAGTTTGCCAGCCGTAACCAGATCATCCACTGTAGCTGGATGTCCATCTACGGCGGTCCGCAGAAGTGATGAAGTGCGCTCCTCGTGGAAAAGCCACCAGATCTCTCCTATGGGAGTTTCAACACCGGGAGAAACAAGCGAACCCCATACCCTTGGAACATATTTTGGTTCCGAGATGTAAAGCACTACTCTGTCTCCCCTAAGAACCTTGAAATCATATAATTAAGAATAAGGGGTCCTGTGTAGTCCCGCTCC
>CAZUYF010000014.1:0-18973 GCA_964624675.1 uncultured bacterium | reverse complement strand
TCGGTAGTAGCATTCTTAATCAGAATCTTTTCGGGTATCCTTATCCTGAACCTGCATACCGGGTTTCCAGCCAGAACACTCTGCAGAACTTCAACCTCAGTGGGTTGATCGAATAGAACATCAAACATCAGTTTCGCGAAACCTCCGCTGCAGTAACACCAGTCAATCGGTATTTCCGGATCTTTCATTATTATGGCTTCCCTTGCGAGGGGGCAGTGGCATGCATAATACCTTTTCATGAGATCATCTTTCTCCTTGAGCCACTCTTTCGGAGAATACGGGATCTTGGTGACGTACAGATAATCTCCATCGCGGACTGCAGACAGAATTTCCTGATTACCTTTAACCAGCTCAATGACTTCCGGTGTGATCTCCTGTTCGAACCACACTTTACCCTCGTCAAGGTGCTGCTGTAGAATTCTGATCCTTTCAACGTGGACTCTCTTTAGAAAATCATCGATAGAACTGGATTCCTCAAACCACTGCAGGTGCTTCTCGAAGCTGTCATGGGGAATTCCGTGATGATTGTCGGCCAGCACATCATGGCATGTATTCGAATCGATATCCATAAGCCTGTTTACAAGTAGACATGTATTAGGAGGATATGTGCCTGGGGGTGAGCCAAGCGGGGGAAGATCAAGACTTTCAAACACCGTGTTTCTGCAGTCAGTACCCTTTTTTGATTCGAGTTTCTCCGATATGGATTCGAAGACTTCCCTTCCGCTGACAGTTGAAATAATATAGATGTACACTTTACTCTGTCCGGTAATGTAGAAGTACCTGGCAAGGCTCCTGAATCGCTGCATTGTGTTCTTGTCGTCTGCTATCAATGTGACAAAATACTCTTTCACAGAGTGTATTTGAACGGAATCAATATCTCCGCCTGCCTCTGTGAGGTATTCCGCGAAATCAGCCACATTTGCAAGAGCGGCGCTTATGCCGTTACTATCGACATTCCTCGATATGAGAAATTCGGTGTACTCGGTAATTTTCATCTTAACCGCCTTTATACAGATTAATTAATATTCAGACTTACGTACTCAAATCAAAATAACAGGGGATAGGAATCAACTCGCAACTGCGATTATGCAAAGAACTTCTGTTAAATGACAATCCTCTGCTCTCAATGCGCTGGTATTTTCCGGCTTCTGAATAGAAGCTGTTTAATTGAATAGACATCCAATCCTTGACATAAATATGCCTATCTCTATATTACTAACCGTGATTCAGTGTCTTTGAGAATTGGTTAGGTTCCACTCGACTCATTTCTGAGAATTGTGTTCCCCCTATTATCAGGACATTCTGATATCCATATGTGACCATTCTGGTTGCAGCAGCCGGTTGTGATACCGGGCAGAAAGCTTCGGATTATCCGAAGCACCGGGCTTGAATCCCCGGATATGGAGGGTCTGAACCCTCAGAATTGGAGTTATTCTTGAATAACAAACTGTTTGTTGGCGGTCTTTCGTGGGGAACCACGGATAAAGAGCTTATGGAAACCTTCTCACCGTACGGTACCGTTACGGAAGCAAAGGTCATCAAGGAACGTGATTCCGGAAGGTCTCGCGGTTTCGGTTTCGTTACTTTTGATACCGAAGCAGAAGCAACCGCAGCAGCGGAAGCTCTGAACGATACAGAACTTGATGGACGCAGCCTTAGAGTAGATTTCGCTCACGATAAGCGCTAAAGCCAGCTATCTATGTATAGAGGAGGGCAGCTCATCGAGCTGCCCTTTTGCTTTATAGCCATTGAATAATCAGTGAAATCCATTCTGATAAAGGTTTTACAGGATAATACTCGCTTCGGTACTGGGGCTTTACAAATATGCCTTCCGGAGGTTAGAGTTAGTGACACTTTTCATAACACAGGAGGGTTCAAATGAAAAAGTATGCTATAGCTTTAATGATACTTGTTTCAGGCGCTTTTGCATTCGGCGGGCTCGATGTTCCGGATGTACCCGATACCGATCTTCCGGAGATAGAGATCCCTGGTCTTGATATTCTTGATGGTATTCAGGATCAGCTCGATGAAATAGCCGCCTTAACCGATTCTCTCGAATGGCTTATCCCCGAACTGATTGTTCTTGATGATCTTTCAGAGAAACTGACGGAGCTGCGGGAAACAGATCCCGATATAATAGGACTTCAGGAAGACCTTGACGCTTTGAGGGTAGAGCTTGTATCCGCCAGGAGTGAGATCATGGAGATAAGCGACGGTATCACCGAGCCTGTTACGGAAGTACGTGAATCACTTGATGCATTCATGGATGGGCTTCCAACCGTCTCTAACTAAAACGTTCTGCTTAAGAATGAAGGGGAGGCTTTCGCCTCCCCTTTTTCAATTCCTTTCTTTCAGCTTATCCTGTCTAAAAGTGATTATCGACAATCGCAGAGAATAGTATTATCTCTGTATATGTGGCTGGTACAGTATACTATGGGTTTGAAAAAGGGGGAGGCTGAAAATGGGGCATTACATCAGCACTATACTTTTTGTGTTTCTGATTTCGATTGGTTCCGCCGGGAATACAGAGGGGAATTATCCATCTGAAGATGATCTTATCGAAGTAATGTTCGTGCAGGGCGCGAGACTGAGGTGCGGAATTCTTATCGATATTTCTGATAGCGGAGTTCTTGATGGTCTTGAAGAAGTTCTTGAACTTTCGACAGGTTATCAGTGGGAGAGGATATCAACGGTTTCAGAGGAAGAAGTTGATGAAATAGAGTCGAGGGGAGAAGAACTCACCGGAAAAGATCTATACAATTTAAACAATATTTACAGGCTTCGATTCCAGGGTGACATTGATGTATGGGAATTTGCAGAAATCCTGCAGGAGCTGGAGGGGATCATCAGCGCCATGCCGGTGCCGCTTCCACAGCTTCCTCCACAACCACCGAATTTCCAGGGGATGCAGGGCTACCTGAAAGCTGTTTCATTCACCCCCACAGGGATCGATGCCATCTACGCCTGGACACAGCCTGGAGGAGACGGGATCGGAGTGACGGTATGCGACCTGGAATACAGTTGGAACTACTCCCACTTAGACCTGCTAAAAGCCCAAGGCTCACAGATTAACAGTTTCGTGGCGGACCCTTTCAGTGATGATAACCATGGAACTGCTGTTATAGGTGAAATGGTATCGGATTTTAACGGCTGGGGCACCACAGGAATCTGTCATGCTGCAAGCCTTCAAACCTGTGGCACGTATTACGGCACTCCCGCACCGGTGTGGAATGTGACCGGAGCACTCATCGTAGCAATCTCAAACCTGTCTGCCGGAGATGTGATACTGCTGGAACAGCAGTGGGATTATGCTGGGTCTGGCACCTACATCCCGATTGAATGGTGGTTGAACTACTCCCCTGGTCCTCAGACTTACAACGGCGTCTACGCCGCTATACAGAATGCAGTAGCAAACGGTATACATGTCGTTGAAGCCGGCGGCAACGGCAATATCAACACCGGTCCTCTCAACTGGTTCGGAGACAGCGGAGCGATGATCGTCGGAGCAGGCGGTGCATATCCAGGAGGAACCTGGCCGGCAGGTGATCTGCAAAGGCTTTCATTCTCCAGTTACGGTCCCAGATTCGATCTTCAGGGCTGGGGGGAGGATGTCGTTACAACGGGCTGGTATGGCGATTTCTACTCAGCGATGGGTAAAGACTACTGGTATACTGCCATATTCGACGGCACTTCCAGCGCGTCACCTATCGTTGCTGGAGCGGCGGCCTGCTGCGTCGGTTACTGGGTTGCCAACGGCAATCCTGCGAGTACCCTGACCCCTGCACTGCTAAGGTCAACTCTGACAAGTACAGGCACACTCCAGATCTTTCCACCTGCGGGTAACATAGGACCAAGACCGAATCTGATGGGAGCATTTGCATACCTTTATTCTGTCGGTATAAGCCAGGTTCCGGAATCCTGCGGTTCAGTCGCCATGAGTGTATTTCCGAATCCGGCCTCGGTGTCCGTAACCATAGAAATGTTTCCCTCTTCTGATATGATATCTCTTCAGGGTCTTGCCATATACGACATTTCCGGGAGGCAGGTTGCAAGCTTCAGCAATTCGGTTATCACTGCTGGAGAATCAATCATCTGGGACTGCAGGGACTGCAGCGGCAGCAGATTACCAGGAGGACTATACACTGCAACGGGAACTTACGATTCCGGTTCAGTAACGGTTCCATTTATCATCCTGAGCAGGTAGTCACCTCTATACGGATCTGTTTATACTTGGCAGGTGAATGCGGCCGGCAAAATTACCGAAGACTTATAAAAAATCTGGATTGAGAGGCTTTTCATGGGTGGATTTTTCGGTGTTGTCTCTAAGAACAGCTGTACCTCTGACCTGTTTTATGGAACCGATTACCACTCTCATCTCGGAACCATGCGGGGTGGGTTGGCAGTTAAAGGCGACGAGGGAATTCACAGAGTAATCCATGATATCACAAACGCCCAGTTCAGATCCAAATTCGAGAATGATATAGCTAAAATGGATGGTTCAATGGGAATCGGGATTATCAGCGATTACGAAGACCAGCCCCTGATAATCGGTTCTCACCTGGGTCGATATGCAATAGTTACAGTTGGTGTTATCAACAACATGAGCGAGCTCGTGGAAGGAGTATTCAGAAACAGAGCAGGTCACTTCACCGAAATGACCGGCGGAGAAGTAAATCCCACAGAAGTCGTCGCAATGCTGATAAACCAGGAGGATTCATTTGTTGCCGGCCTTGAGAGAGCCCAGGAATCAATCGATGGTTCCTGTTCTGCCCTGCTTCTCACGGAAGCTGGTATCTACGCATCAAGAGACAGGCTTGGGCGAACACCCATATCCATCGGAAGAAAGAGTGATGCCACAGCGGTGACGTTCGAAACCTGTGCCTTTCCCAACCTGGAATACGAATATGTTTACGAACTTGGCCCCGGAGAGATAGTACTGCTTACGGCAGAGGGTTTCAAGCGGCAGAAAGATCCCGGGGAGAAGATGCGCATATGCGCATTCCTCTGGGTCTACTACGGGTTTCCCGCTTCGAACTACGAAGGAATAAACGTGGAAGATGTTCGGAACCGATGCGGAGAATGTCTTGCCAGGCGTGACAGCACCGAAGTAGACATGGTCGCAGGTATTCCCGATTCGGGAACGGGGCATGCAGTTGGATACGCAAATTACGCGAAGATAGCTTACCGAAGACCATTTGTGAAATATACGCCTACATGGCCGAGAAGTTTCATGCCTCAGAAACAGGAACAGAGGGATCTTGTTGCCAGGATGAAGCTCATACCTATACGTGAGCTCATACAGGACAAGCGGCTTCTCTTCTGCGAAGATTCCATAGTAAGAGGTACACAGCTTCAGGATACCGTTAAAAGACTGTTCGACGCAGGAGCAGCCGAGATACACATGAGGCCGGCATGTCCACCCCTGGTCTTCGGATGCAAGTACCTTAATTTTTCCAGGTCACGTTCACTTATGGATCTTGCAGGCAGAAAAGCGATAAAGGAACTTGAGGGAACCGGTGAAGAGGTCCCGCTGGCATATCTCGATCCCGATTCATTCGAATATGCGGAGATGATTGAGCGGATTAGAAAAAGACTCAGGCTTACATCTCTTACCTATCAGAGGCTGGATGATCTCGTAGGGGCTATCGGGCTTTCCGGGGATAAACTCTGTACGTACTGCTGGAGCGGCGAAGAGTAGACTTTTTCTGAAAGGAATTCGAATTGCAGGCTGAATTTTATGCGGTGCTTACCGCTATCTGCTGGGCAGTAGGTTCATTAATGGAAAAAACAGGCATTAGACTGGGAAACCTGACTCCCGTTATGGGAACGGCCATAAGGACAGCATTCAGCCTTATGCTCCTGATCTTCCTTTCCTATCCTTACTGGGGTGAGTTGAAAAGTGCAGGCGCGAAACCAATTATCCTTATCGCGGCAGGCGGAGGTATACTTGCAGGAGGCCTTGGGATTCTGTTCCTTTATACCGGTCTCAAACATGGGCATATTTCCTCGGTAATGACCATAGCCTTCTGCCTTGCCCCTGTACTCGGAGTTATCCTGGGTGTTCTGGTCCTTAAGGAAAAACTCAGCCCTCTTCAGGTAGCTGGAATAGTGCTTTGCATAACAGGAGCAGCGATGACGGTGTACTTCAGGCATCCGGAGTCAGCATAGAGCCAGTTAATCTGAAGCTTGCACCGATTGCCGGAAAGGAATAGAACGAATGGTTCATGGTAGAACGATAACTGTGTCGACAATCGGGTTCTCGGATATTATCGATATTTCAGGTGAGGTTAAATCGATAGTATCTGCTTCCGGAATATCAGATGGTCTGGTTGCTGTGACAGTAATAGGGTCAACGGCATCAGTTACTACAATTGAATACGAACCGGCGCTGGTTGAGGACATGAAGGAGCTGTTTGAAAAGATTGTCCCAAGGAATATAAGATCCCGCCATTCGGAAACATGGGGTGATGACAACGGTTTCTCTCACATGAGAGCTTCACTTATGGGCCCAGGCGTTACGCTGCCTGTTGTGGATGGCAGAGTATTGATCGGAACATGGCAGCAGATAGTTGTTGTGGATCATGATAATCGTCCCCGCAAACGCGATGTTAGGATACAGGTATCAGGCTGAAAGCAGGTTCAATGGGAGTATTGAGAAGAGGAATCATCTCTGTATTGGTGCTTTTCTCGCTGTCATGCATTTTCGGTGAGGATGAGTCCTCTATACCGGGTTATCCCGCAGAAATCGATGCTGAGATATCCTATTCAAGCATCGGGTCACCTTCCCTGTGTAAATGCATGCTCGATTACGATATTGCTCTTGTTGCCGCCGGGAACAGCCTTGCTGTTGTAGATATCATTAACGGTGAAAACGAAGCAGTCATCGATCTTGGGATGGAAATAGATGATATAGCGGACAGTGATGTGGACGGTTTCGGTTATGTTCTCACCGGTTCTCTTCTTCATCCTGTGAATCTTTCAGGCGCATTTCTGGAAGATCCTGTGAGATTCACTGTAGATTGCAGTTTTGTTTCGGTTTCCTCCGAGGGTGATGCAGCATGGGTTTCCATGGATAATGACAGTATTGGAATGATCGACCTGATAACCATGGAAGTATCCGTTGTCCCGGACATGGCCATAGAAGACTGTCAGGGCATTGCTTCAGCTCAAAACAGCCTTCTCTACATTGCGGACGGTGCTAACGGCCTCATTACAGGATACGATACCGATACGTGGACTGAGATAGGACATGTTTCCGTTCCCGGTGAAGTATACGACCTGTTTCCGGGTCCTTCGGGCTACATCTGCGCAATTGTAGATGGCAGCAACGAATTATGGTTCATTAAATCCGAAACCTGCACACTCTATAAGATGATCACATTCCCTGTCACTCCAACTGCCGCGGCTGCAATGCCCGACGGCAGCTTTGCTTATGCTACCTGTCCGGGAACCGGAATGATCATAGTTGCCGAGAGCGGTCAGATCGAAAAGAGAACGATGGATTTCGGTCTGCCCTCAAGTATTGATGTCAGCAATGACGGAGAGAGGGCGGTTATCTGCTCTCCCGATAACGAATCTGTATTTATCCTTGTGAAATAGAACTCAGTTCTGTTCAAATGGCGGAATCGGGATGTTTCTCTCGAATGTGTCTCTGAGTACTGTAGCCTGGAGGACATCATCCGAGAGGATCAGAAGACCGCGAAGGGTTTCGGGATGATAAACCGGAGTACCGTTTATGTGTGTAATAAGATCACCAGGTCTCAATCCGGCTTCCCACGCTCGGCTTCCTGTGGAGACGGAGACTATATGAATCCCCGAAGGTCTGGAGCAGGTAAGGGATATGTTTGAAAGAGCGGTTACACCAAAGGAATATTCTGTGTATTCTTCTGACAGAACAACCAGTTTAACCCACATGTACCAGATCTGGCTCGGATAAAGAACAAGATAATCCCTCTCATCCGGTTCGTTGAATTGACGATCCGGTCTGATCATTCCTGTGATGATACCAACGTACTCATGATTGTCGTTGAAGACCGCAGCCCCCATAAGACCCTCCCTGAGATCGGAAGACAGAAGAATCGATCCGTCAGGATACTGTTCCCTTGCTCTGCCGTCCACGGCAAGTATACCGCTTAATCCGTTGCCGATTATCGTAAGATTCTCTCCTAAATCCGGTATTACATTGGAGGGTATCTGATAGCTGTCGAAGACTTCTTCCTCAAAATACATTATCACCATGCCCAGATCGGGTGATACTATGAAGGAATCCGGATAAAGTATCCCGGAAGGTGTTTCCACAGTAACGGAGTTATCAGAGGAAAAAATGCAGAGTGCTACCGCGTGGTTCGGTGAAACTGCAACTGCAGTGGAGAGCTCTATCCTGCCTGAGGATGTCTCAATTCTGACAGTATGTACCTGATCCATCATGGATGCAGGGGTTGTGAGTAGTGTAAGAGATATCAGGAATGGAATCATTGGTTCTAAAATGAGATCAGGCTCGCCTGCCTGGAATAATCAGAGAGGGGAGCAGTCCTGATGCCTGATTTTAAAGAAAGCCGGATGTCAGGGGTCTTTGATTCCATTGCGCCCATTCCGATGCTTGGGCTTTCAGTGATCAGTTCCCGATCACCTGAAAGAGGAAGTATCGCAAGGGCGAAGATCAGAAGAGCGGCGACAGCAGGCAGCGCGAGAAACGCACTGCGGAATCTGTGCTCCGAATGGCTGATATCGGTATCTGTCTTGAGCATTTCCCTGATATTCAACTCAAGGTCTGGAGGCGGGGTTGGTGCGGGCAGCTTTCCGGCTATCTCCGAAATATCCCTGCACATGCTCATAGCTTCTCTACAGGAACTGCAACCCATAAGGTGGAATTCAAGTAGTCTTTTCTGATATTCAGCAGCTTCGCCGTCTATAACAAGGCTGATTATTTTAAAAGCGTTTGTACAGTTCATTTCCACTCTTCCCATACATCACCCAGAAGTTCACGCAGTCTGGTTCTGGCGCGGTTTATCCTTGATTTTACGGTTCCGAGCCGGATGTTCAGGATATCCGCTATGTCTTCGTACGACATCTGTTCCTGTTCTCTTAGAATGAACGGTTCTCTGTAATGCGGAGGCAGCTTATCGACCGCTTCCTCGATTGATGCCCTTAGTTCAACTCTTCCAGCATTGTAATGCGGCGCCGTTTTACCGGGGCTTGTAAGGTTGACATGCTCAAGCGGTACATTTATCCATCTTGACCGTCTTCGCCATTCTTTTTTTGCCAGATTGCTGGCGATAGTGAATATCCAGTTTACCAGTTTTCTGTCAGTATCGAATTTGTCACGGTACCTGTAAACCCTGCAGAAAGTTAGCTGGAGCATTTCCTGGGCATCCTCATCGTTTCCAAGCATCCTTATCAGCATAGAGTAAATCGGAGCCTGAAACCTTCTGATTACTTCAGAAAATGCATCCTCATCGCCTTTGCAGAGGTCAATCATAAGCTCGGAATCAGATCTTTTATCTTTTTCCGTACGTTTGCTTGTAATTATTCTTCCAGTCAAAATACACCTTCCAGGGGTCGTGATTAGTATCTTCACAGGTAATATACCCGATACACCCTCTCTTGTTCCAGCCTTCATTACTTGACCTGAACATGATTTATGGTGAAGATAGTGTCTACCATGAAAAAGAAAAGTACCATATTAAGAATATTATCGTATCTCCGCCCCTACTGGAAGTGGATGACAGGGGCTATGCTCTGCATGGTTCTCTTCGCGCTTTTCAGCGGTGCTTCACTGGGTATGATCCTGCCTCTGTTTGATAATGTGTTCGCAAGAAGTGATACAGCTACGGAAAAGTGTGACTTCCTGCCGTCGCTCAGACAGAACACAGGTGAGGCTTTCAGCAGGATGGGTTCTGAGCTGATCTCCCTGCATCCGCGGGGGGTTATTTCAGCTGGTGGCGATTTTGTAGAAGGCATACGAAACACCTTAAATGAATCGGATCCGCAACAGGTATTGATATTTATCGTTATAGGACTGGTGTTCATCGTACTGGTTAAGAATATTCTCGGTTTCATGCAGGTATTCTTCCTGTCAAGAGCGGAACAGGGCGTTGTGGCCAGCATCAGAAGCAGCCTTTACGACCATCTGCTGCAGCTTGATATGGGATTCTATACATCTGCCAGGTCGGGAGACGTAATGGCTAGATTCACCTCCGATGTGGGTAACATGAACTGGGCAATGACCGAAATGATGATGAGCGTCCCGAGGCAGTTTGTGCTTCTTCTGGTTTATCTCGGACTTGCGCTGTGGGCTTCATGGCGTCTCGCTCTTATTACACTTCTTGTTTTCCCTCCGGCAATGCTCTTCATTCTGATACTGAGCCGGAGACTCAGGAAAAAGACACATACTTCACAGGAAAAACTGTCGGATTTCTCAGCGCTGCTCCAGGAAACGATATTCGGCATCAGAATTGTCAAAGCATTCTCGATGGAGAAATTCGAAGGGTCCAGGTTTGCCAGTATACTGGATGTTCACAGGAAGACAGAAACATCCCTGCAGCGTGAAAGAGCGTTCGCAAGCCCGGTTACAGAGATTATGGGCTCCATAGCAAGCGGATTCATAATGTGGTATGGAGGCAGCGCAATCCTCTCCGGGGGTTCACTCTCTACTGGAAGATTTCTTGTTTTTCTCGCCGCGTCTCTATCTATGATGAAACCGATCAAGACCATAAGTACCGCGAACAGCAGGATACAGACAGGTATAGCTTCGGCAGAGCGGGTTTTCGATCTGATGGACCTGGAGCCGGCAATAAAACAGCCAGTTGATTCTGTACCCTTCGATTCGTTTCATGACACCATAGAGTTCAGGGACGTGTGCTTCAGCTACGAAACCTCTGTTCCAGTTCTGACAGATGTATCATTCTCTCTCGAGAAAGGTGAAATAATTGCGCTGGTAGGGCCAAGCGGAGGCGGCAAGAGTACGATTGCCGATCTTATTCCGAGGTTCTACGATCCTGATTCCGGTTCAATCCTGATAGACGGCAGTGATCTTCGCACCATCGACCTGGAAGGACTGAGAAGGAACCTTGGAGTGGTCACACAGGAAACAGTTCTTTTCAACGATACGGTAAGGAACAACATTGCGTATGGAGAAGAAAGCATCCCCATAGAAAAAGTAAGACTGGCAGCAGAGGTAGCCAATGCCCTCGAGTTCATTGAGGACTTCCCCGGTGGTTTCGATACGATAATAGGGGAGAGAGGCGCCAGGCTCTCCGGTGGACAGAGGCAGCGCCTGGCCATTGCAAGGGCCGTTCTGAAGGATCCTGATATCCTTATCTTCGATGAAGCGACCTCCGCGCTGGATACTCATTCCGAACGGCAGGTGCAGAAGGCGATTGACGGGCTTATTGAGGGGAGGACTTCTCTGATAATAGCCCACAGGCTCAGTACAATCACGAAAGCTACAAGGGTTCTATATATCGATAAAGGCAGAATTGTTGAAAGCGGAACGCACCTTGAATTACTCAAAATGAATGGTAAGTACAAACTTCTCTATGACATGCAGTTCTCAGATAAATAGCGCGGCAGTTATCCGTCTGCATTCGCTGGGGGATGTAGTTCTGGCCCAGCCTGCAGCTTCGGAGCTTTCCGAGAATTGCGAAGTCTTCTTTATTACATCTGAGCAATATGAACCTGTAATTTCGCGAATGCCTGGTGATATCCATCCAGCACTGCTCGCGAAGGATAATGGAGCACTTGCTCTCCGGAAACTCATCAATAGAATATCACCGGATATCGTAGTAGATCTCCAGAATAACATTGCTTCTAGAATAGCTACCGCCGGAAGACATGTTAAAGGCAGATTCCGCATGGACAGGAAGCTGAGAAAACGCGTGATGGATAAGAGGGCTGAATCGATGCCTCTGCGCAGTTTGGAATTCACGCGGTGTGCAGCCCTGGATAGCGCTCCTGACCCGGTACTTGAGAGAAGAAGGGAAAGGGGTTCAGAGGGCTTGAAAATCGGAATAGTGACTGGAGGCAGATGGTACATCAAATCGATACCCTCCGGTGTTATTTCCGAAACATCAAGGGTTCTCGCTGACCTGCACGGTGCTGATATTGTACTTCTTGGCGGTGCGGAGGATAAGAAAATCCTGAAAACAACCGCTGAATCAGCCGGCAGAGAGAATATCAATGTATACTGCGGAGATGAAGGGGTTGAGGGTCTTATAAATACCATTGAAGCCCTGGATCTGCTGATCTCTCCGGATTCCGGCCCTGCACATCTGGCTTCTGCACTTGGCGTTCCTGTTCTTGTAGTATTCACATCCACAGCGCCTTCGCTCGGTTTCTGGAGAACAGATCGGAAGGGTAACTATATGGTCAGCGACATTGACTGCAGGCCCTGCCACAGGCATGGAGGTAATTCCTGCCGGTCAGGGAGTGAGATCTGCAGAAAGGGAATACTGCCGTATCACCTGGCAGAGAGCGCAATGGAGCTGCTGAAATCATGAAAACCCCGATGATGCAGCAGTTCCTGGAAATTAAATCCAAACATCAGGGCGAGATACTCCTTTTCAGAATGGGAGATTTCTACGAGACGTTTCTTGAAGACGCAAAAACAATTTCGAAAGTACTTGGCATTACCCTTACAGCAAGGGGCAGAAGCAGAGAGAGCGGTGAGAAGATACCACTTGCCGGCTTTCCGTATCATGCGCTTGACAGTTACCTTTCAAAACTGATCAAAGCGGGTTACAGAGTAGCCATCTGCGAGCAGACAGAAGATCCCGCAAAGGCGCAAGGTCTGGTGAAACGGGGCGTGGTAGAAGTGATAACCCCCGGAACGCTTGTAAGCGGTTCTGCACTGGACGAACGCAGAACGATTCTCCTCTGTTCGGCTGTTATCGGTAGAAGAAGGGGAGGGCTTGCCTTCTGCGACCTGTCGACCGGTGAGATTGAGGCCACTGAAATGAACAGTGACCTGCTGCCAGTGGAAATTGCCAGAAAAGCTCCCTCAGAGATTCTCCTGCCCGAGGGTGATAAGATCGAGCCGCCTGCCGGGTGTGAAATAACGGAACTTGAACCATGGAAGTTCGATTCCGGTTCCGCTGAATCCAGCGTTGAATGTCTGCTCGATATTTCGGCTTCCGAAGGTCTTGGTATAGAGCCTGACAGTCCTGCTCTATCAGCACTTGGTGCCCTTTTGAACTACGTTCGGGACACAAAGATGATGGATGTATCCCATCTGTATTTCAGCGGTATGTACAGGCGCGAGGACAGCCTGATAATAGACAGAGGCAGCGCGCGTTCGCTGAACCTCACTGAATCATCACCCGGTGAGGAATCCGGAATACTGTCGGATATCACCGATCGTACAAAAACACCAGCAGGATCAAGAGAATGGCGAAAATGGCTCTCCTCGCCTCTGAGGGACAGAAATGAAATAGCCCAGAGATACGATGCAGTTCAATGGCTACTGGAACGAAAGGAAATCCTTGCGGAATTGATAGATATTCTTGACAATACTGCTGATCTGCAGCGCCAGGCAGGTAAGCTTGGTACACTTCGTTCGTCGCCTCGAGACCTCAGAGCGGTAGCAGATACAATCTCAAAGCTCCCGGATATCGTTAATATCCTGAAAGATTCAACTTCCCGGATGCTTTCCGGAATAGCGTCAGCAGATCTTCAGGAAGACACTGCCAGGCTGATAGACTCGGTTATTGTGGACTTGCCGCCCGCGAAACTTGCCGATGGCGGCGTAATCAGGGAAGGCGTTTCTAAGGAGCTTGATGAATACCGCAGTATACATTCCGGAGGTAATGAGTGGATAGTATCCAGGAGAGACCAGGAAAGGGAAATAACCGGTATTCCGAACCTGACCATAGGAAATAACAGGGTTTTCGGGTACTATATCGAAGTATCGAAAAGCCATCTGGACAAGGTTCCGGAACATTACATAAGGAAGCAGACCCTTGTAAACGCAGAGCGCTTCATAACACCTGACCTGAAGGTGGTTGAAGCCAGGATATACAAAGCTTCTGAAGAGATCGAAAGGATCGAGCAGGATATATTCTGCGATCTCAGGGAGAAAGTAGCCCTTAGTGTAGATGGTATCAGAAATGCCGGCAGAATACTCGCAGAGTATGATGTACTCTCGTCGCTCAGTACGATTGCGGCGAATAGAGGTTACGTGAGGCCCGAATTGTCGAATATTCCCGGTATTGCAGTCACGAATGGAAGGCATCCTGTGCTGGACGAGATACTCCCGCAGGGCGAGTGTGTTCCAAACAGCATCGTACTCAATCAGGGAAGACGCATACTTCTGGTAACCGGTCCCAATATGGCGGGAAAATCAACGTACCTCCGTCAGGCGGCTCTCCTTGTTATCCTGGCGCAGGCAGGTTCATTCATTCCGGCGGAAGCGATGGTTTATTCACCTGTAGACAGGATATTTACGAGAATAGGCTCCAGGGATCGCATAACAAGGGGGCAATCAACATTTCTGGTCGAAATGGCTGAAGCAGCAGCACTTCTGAATTCAAGCACTCCTGCAAGCCTTGCCATTCTCGACGAAGTCGGGAGGGGAACGAGCACTTACGATGGTTTGTCTCTTGCCTGGGCTATGGTAGAGTATCTGCACAACAATGAAAAACACAGGCCACTTGTTCTTTTCGCAACCCATTACCACGAGCTTACAGCACTCGCCAATCTTCTGCCGGCAGTCTGGAATGTGAATGTGAAAGTAAAGGATTCCGGAGGAAAAGTGGTATTTCTCTACAATATCGAAGAGGGAAGCACCGATGAATCCTACGGAATACACGTCGCTTCCATGGCAGGAGTACCGCAAAAGGTTGTCAGAAGAGCAAGAAAGGTTCTTTCTGATCTTGAAGCTGGTAAACATCTTATGACAGGAGGAGCAGGGGAGGATCAGCTTGAACTCGGTTTTTCAGAGCCTGAGATAGAAATGAGTAACCCCGTTCTGGATCACATCAGGGAGATTGATCCAGATTCTCTGACGCCAAGAAGAGCTCTGGAAATACTTTACGAACTCCGTGACAGGCTTGAGTAATTAAGGTAAACGGGTGTTTACATCACTACTCTATCATGCTATATAACCTCTATAACAGTTGCGGAGGTTATCATGCACTTTTGTTCAGATTCGTTCGGGGCACCGGTTTCAGAAATCTTTCACTCAATTCATCAATGCGACAGAAACTGGACGCTGGTTTCAGGCTCACATAACGGTGTTCTTTCTTTAAGCGTATTCGGTACAGAAGGCAACAGGTATTCAATACTTGTTATAGAAAAAGAACAACTCAGAAGCGATTACGCCGGGAGAAACGGCAAATGGCTTCTTTCGGATACTAATGACGTGGAAGATCATATAAGGTTTGATCTAGAGTGGGCAGCTCCAGCCGCAGGAAGCGGCTGCGTGGTGCTTTGCGGAAGGGAAACTCCCCTGCCTTTTCACAGTTCAGCCTGATATTACCCACCTCTCATCGATTCGGTAGACTTCGAGCCGTTCTTGGGGTATTTTCTACCCCGATATGTTGCTTTCCCATGAATTCAGCGGGGGGATATCCATCAAAGATCACCATACTGAAAGCCTTTCGGTAGTATTTCCCGCATTCAACGAAGAAGAAAACGTTGAGTACATGGTTGAAACGGCCATAGAAGTGCTATCAAAGCTTGGAGTTGAGTGGGAGATCATCGTAGTTGACGACGGCTCTACGGACAGAACAGCCGAGATTGCAGGGGAACTCGCAGAATTACATCAGGGTGTAAGATTTGTAAGTCATCCAACTAACAGCGGCATAGGAAGCGCTGTCAGAACGGGTATATCATCTTCATCAAAGACCTGGATATTCTATACAGACTGTGACGGACAATTCGATCTGACTGAGCTTCAATTACTCTGGAACATTCGCGAAGAGGCGGATGTGATCTCGGGATTTCGGCGGCACAGGCAGGATCCTCTGATGAGACTCATGTATTCATTCGCATACAACACACTTACGTACATATTCTTTTTCGGCGGATTCAAGGATGTTGACGCTTCTTTCAAGCTTTTCAGACGCTCCGTCTTCGAAAAAATCAGTATCAGGTCATCTTCGAGTGTGGCAGACCTTGAAATCCTTCTTCTTCCGAGAAAATGCGGTTACCGAATCCGTCAGATTCCAGTATCCCACTATCCCAGAAGGGCTGGCAGTGTATCATGCGAGAGCTACAGGAAGGGAATATTCGCATGGGTCCGGATAGCTCCCATAATGGAAATGTTCCTGCAGCTCGTTCAGCTGCGCCTGCGTCTATGGAGGGGAGATGTCTGAGGAAAAGAACGAAGCACTCCTTGTAACACCATTGCCCCCGCTGAAAACCGGGCTTGCCACATATGCTGTGAGAGTACTTGAAAATACATTGGATTTCGTGGACTGGACGGTAGCCTATACCCCTGGAAGCAACCCTTCATTACTTCCTCCGGGTGTTAGAAGCTTGCCTGTTAACGATCTTGAGGAGGACTATCTACCCGATGCAAGAATCTTCCAGGTTGGTAATTCGCAGCATTGTTTTCCGGTAGTCCAGGCATTGTACGAATATTCAGGAACTGCCCTGTTTCACGAAACAGTCATTCATCATATGCTCAGACACTCCTACCTTGAACGTAACAGGTGGGAAGATTACAGAAGGGAGCTTCTGTTCTGCTACGGACCGGCTGCAGAAGCTGTAGAAAAGGATCTATCGAACGGCAATATCCCTGCTGTCCAGTACGATAGGAAGCTCAAAAAGTACTCCTTGATAGGAAGAGCTCTTCATGCATCACATTCGGCAGTCTGTCTTAATTCATACGCAGCTTCCATTGTGAGGAGATCCTATCCGGAAGGCGGAGTATTAACGATCGGCCATCCGCTTAGCCCTCTGCCTGAACTGGAATTGCCTTCAAAACCATTCCCCCTGTGTTTTGGAATGATTGGAACCAATCATTACGGCAGAAATCTTGTAAAGATCTTAGAAGCTGTAGAAATTCTCAGAGTTGATTATCCGGATGCCGGTCTTGTTCTGATAGGCGGAAATTACCCTGATGATCTGCCCGAATGGGTAAGGAGAACGGGGAGACTTGAGGAGAAGGAATATCAGAGCTGGATAAGAATTCTGGATTATGTATTTGATGTCAGATATCCGACATGCGGAGAGACTTCCGGCAGCCTTATTGAAGCGATGAGGGCTGGCATACCATCCATAGTAACAGCAACGGGAGCGTTCAATAACATCCCATCCGATGCGGTGATAAGGATTCCACCTGACAATATTGTTCAGGGTATCAGCTCAGCTGTCCGCCTGCTCGAAGGAAGACCTGATCTAAGGGATATGCTCTCCACAAAAGGAGCGATCTACGCTGAAAATACTGGTTCAAAGGAGAGGCTTGTAAGTGACTGGAAAAGGGTTCTCCGCCTTGCGAATCAACTTCCCGCAATTTCTGATGATATGGATAGCCAGATTTCGATCTCACCGGCATGGCATGAACCTCAAGCGGGTTTTACAAGGGATCTGAATACAGCGCCTGTAACCTGGAAATTCTCCGGCATTGCAGAACTTGAAGGTCCAGAATGTGCAGAAGGAGCACTTGTAACAGCATGGGGAGAGGGTACTGTGGGATCTGTCAAGCTTGAAAATAAGCCATCAGTTATGAATCTGGATGGCAGAACACTGCGTTTCAGCGGTAATGGATGGGTTTCGAATGTTATCTGGAAATAACGATTGCAGTTGTCTTCAAAGCCACCTGCAAGATATTCGCGTTCTTTTCGATCTCAGCATAGTTCCACATGCACTGGGAGGAGTATCCAGATACCTTCTCTCGGTTGCTGGAGCCGTGCTTGAAGTCGCAGACCAGTTCGGTATAGATTTTGTCCCACTGGACGTTCCTGCGGCACATCAAGGTGTTCCCGGACCGGAAATGGATTGTCTCCTCCTTGAAACTCCTTTCTACCTCAAGATACCATTTTTCAGAAGATTTCCCATTCGAAAAAGATGGGAAGAGAGATCACGTGCCGACAGACTTCGGAAAATAGCGGGAGGAAAATCGGTTTTTCAACACAGCGGTGTACAGCCTGAGTATCCAGCTGGAAGTATATCCGTAATAACTATGTACGATCTTTCAGCCCTCGAATATCCCCAGTGGCATACCAGAGAAACTGTTTTATATGCCGAACAGGAAGCGCGACTGATAGAGAACGGTTCTTCCGTTATGGCAATATCGGAATGGACGAAGCAGCGGGTCATGGACTATTTTGGTTTACCTTCCGAAAGGGTTTTCACTGCTGGAGGAGCCGCGGACGGTATATTTTCACCGGGGACACCCTCCTCAGAAGTAATGAAAGAACTGGATCTTGAACCCGGAGGGTATCTCCTTCATGTGGGAAACTTCGTACCACGAAAAAACATCCCCTTTCTCCTTGATGTGTACAGCATGTCCAGGGAAAAGGGTGTTAGAATTCCTCTTGTTCTTGTGGGAGCCGGGGGATGGGGTGATGTAGAGGTTTATGAAAACAAGGGAGTAAGGGTACTGAAGAACCTCTCAGATGAAGCTGTAGTTGATTTATACCGTGGAGCCAGAGCACTTCTTTACCCCAGCAATTTCGAGGGCCTTGGTCTTCCTGCACTTGAAGCTTTCGCCTGTGGTACTCCGGTAATTTCAAGTAACACTACCGCACTTTCGGATACGGTTGGGAATAACGGTATTCAGCTTGATCCATCCGATCATCAGGCATGGATAAAAGAGATTACAGCCCTTGAGGAGCCGGAAAGAGTTGATGAACTCCGTAGAATGTCCCGAGCAGCCCAAAGGAATGACTGGCAGGATATAGCGGTAGGCATCTGCGGATTCTACAGGAAGATATCAGGATAATGAAGATAATGCATCTGGTCCACAGATCCTGGCCCTATCATGGAGGCGCGGAGCGTTACGTTCTGGAACACGCTCTTGCAGGAGAGAGAT
>CAZUYF010000013.1:0-19197 GCA_964624675.1 uncultured bacterium | reverse complement strand
GCGGGCGCCCGAGGCGCAGGGAAGAGGAACTATTCACACTCAGTGAGCTGGTTAAAGAGATGATCGAGGGACACGGACGCATTATTTACACGTACCAGCAGGTCAGCACTTACCGGACAGAAACTCTTGTCGAAGACTTCATCGACAGGATGAAAGATCAGAAGATTCCTGCAATCTCCATAAACTGCAGGAAGGCTGGAACCGGAAGCTATGCTGCTATTGTGTACGGTGCTCGAGAAGTGATAAAGACCTTCGGAAAGAAAGCGAAGAAAGAGGTTGCAGCACTTGAAAGCGCCATCGAAGCCCTGGAAAACACCAAGAAACGTAAGAATGATAAACTTGAAGAGCAATTCGCCAGTGCTCTTGCTGAACTGAGCCGGAAAGGCTCCTTCATAATTATCATCGAATCTCTGGACAGGGGGCATCAGGGGACCGGAAACCTTGTGAAGTGCATTCAGGACATTGCAAATGAAAGCACAATGATGATTATCTCCGACTTCTCGACAAGGGGTATCAGGAGCCATATCGCTCAGGCTGGAAGGAAGAAGATAGCCAGTGACCCTGTTGAGGAGTACATTTCTGAATCTATAAAGGGTAAGTATCCCATACCCAGCGGGGCGCACCTCAGAGTGAACGATGGAAGCTTAATCAAGCTGGGAGCCCATATTGCCAGGATCGAGCGTAAGCTTGGACAGCATAGGGATATAACCGGAGGGCTGCCAAGGGTAGATGAGCTGTTCGAAGCCAGAATACCGAAGGATTCAGCGAGTATTGCCGAGATCGATGGTATTGTGGCCCTCAGTCCTATCAAAGCCGGCATAAGAACGGTTACCATCAGGGGGGATCACGGGCAGGAATCAGCTGTTAAAATTCAGGCATCCAAGCATATCCGTGTGCGCGAGGGGGACCGGGTCAAAGCGGGAGACCGCCTTACCGAAGGTCCATTATCTCCGCATGATATTCTCAGGATAATGGGTACAGAAGCCGCGGAGAAATACCTTCTCAACGAGATCCAGGAGGTCTACCGCCTTCAGGGAGTTAATATCAACGACAAGCATATAAGCATCGTGGTGCGTCAGATGCTTGCCAAGGCTAAGATCGATGATCCCGGGGACACACAGTTCCTTGAAGGTGCTCAGATAGACAGGCTTATCCTCCAGAGAGAAAACAAGGCCATGATGATGGAAGGCAAGAAACCCGCGACTTCCGCAGTTCTTCTTCTTGGAATAACCAAGGCATCCCTTGCCACCGAGAGTTTCCTCTCGGCAGCATCCTTCCAGGAAACGAACAGTGTACTCGCCGACGCTGCAACCGCAGGGAAGGTGGATTACCTGCACGGCCTTAAAGAGAATGTGATCGTCGGGCATCTGATTCCGGCGGGAACTGGTGTGAAGAAATATCAGAGCATCAGGCTCACATTGCCCGATGGAGAAGAGTTGCCTGAACCGGCATTCCCGGACAATATGGAAGAGCTTGATATTGACGAAACCGATTTTGATGTATAGACTTAGACCCCTTGCAGTGTTGAGTGTGTACACAATGAACTTTGAGAGGAGATGATTTGCCGACAATTAATCAGCTTGTGCGTAACGGGCGCAAGAAAAAGAAATCGAAGACCAAGGCACCTGCCCTGACCGGATGTCCACAGAAAAGGGGCATCTGTACAAGGGTATATACTTCAACACCAAAGAAACCTAACTCCGCACTCAGAAAAGTAGCTAGAGTGCGTTTAAGAAACGGTTTTGAAGTTACCGCTTACATTCCGGGGATTGATCATAATCTCAACGAACACTCGGTTGTGTTCATAAGAGGCGGCAGAGTCAAGGATCTGCCCGGCGTGAGATATCATATTATCCGCGGAGTTGAAGATACTTCAGGTGTTGAGGGAAGAAAACAGAGCCGCTCGAAGTACGGTACAAGAAAAGCATAGAACAATACGTTCTGCACCTTTTGTTGCAGACGGGGAGGACGAATGGCTAGACGTTCAAGGCCAAAAAAGCGTGAAGTCGTACCGGATAGGAAGTACGGCAATCAGCTTATGGCGAAGTTTATTAATAAACTCATGCATAAAGGTAAGAAATCTATCGCCGAAAGAATATTCTACGGCGCTATGGATATTATTACGGAAAAAACCGGACAGGATCCTGTAACTGTATTCAACAGGGCAATGGGGAATGTTCGTCCGTCGCTCAAGGTTAAATCGAGACGAGTGGGCGGATCCACATACCAGGTCCCATTGGAAGTGAAGCCGCAGGAAAGGGATTCTCTTGCCATGCGCTGGATTATCCAGTACGCCAAAACCCGCAGCGGCAAGGGCATGGCTGACAGACTTGCAGCTGAAATTATGGATGCGGCAAGAGGCGAAAACTCAGGCAGCCTTAAGAAGAAGGAAGATACGCATAGAATGGCGGAAGCTAACAAAGCCTTCGCTCATTATCGCTGGTAGGTTTACTGCTTATATAGTTTCCTCCAGCGGCCGATATAACTTGATTGCTTTACTGGAGGAAATCGCTTACCATGAGCAGCTCCCAAACTGACAATGTGCGGAATATCGGCATTATGGCGCATATCGATGCCGGAAAGACTACTACGACCGAGCGGATACTCTACTATTCCGGAAGAGTACACCGCCTTGGTGACGTTGATCATGGTACGGCTGCCATGGACTGGATGCCCCAGGAGAAAGAGAGGGGCATAACCATCCAGTCAGCCGCTACCACATGCCTGTGGAACTCGCATCAGATTAACATTATTGACACACCCGGTCATGTTGATTTCACGGCTGAGGTGGAAAGAAGCCTTCGGGTTCTGGACGGAGCTGTAGCGGTATTCTGTGCTGTGGGCGGAGTTGAACCGCAGTCCGAGACGGTCTGGCATCAGGCCGACAAGTACAATGTTCCAAGGATAGCATTCGTGAATAAGATGGATCGTCAGGGAGCGGATTATCCTCATGTTATTGATATGATGCGTGATATGCTGGGAGCCAAGCCCCTCTCCGTTATACTGCCGATCGGTAACGGAAGCAGCTTCTGCGGAATAATCGATGTGATCGGAGGACATGCGCTGTACTTCGATGAAACTTCCCATGGCTCTAAATTCACACTTGAAGATATTCCTGAGGAAAACCTGGATGATTACATTGCCGCAAGAGATACCCTTTGGGAGTCAGCGGCAATGCTCGATGAATCCGCCATGGAGGATTACTGCAAAGGTACTCTCTCCCCCGAAAGGGTCACCCAGCTCCTTCGCAAAGGAACGATAGAAGGCACTTTTGTTCCCGTACTATGCGGAGCGGCACTAAAAAATATCGGAATACAGCAGCTCATGGATGCCATAGTGAACTGGCTGCCCGCGCCATCGGAACTTCCCCCCGTACCCGCTCACCTGAAAGACGGTTCATCAATGAAGGTCAGGCGCAGTACCGATGACCCTTTCACAGCTCTGGTATTCAAGGTCCAGTGTGATCCTCACCTGGGAAGACTGGCTTTCATGAGGGTGTATTCCGGCAGTATTGCTGATGGCCAGCATGTATTGAACAATACGACCGGGAGGAAGGACAGGCTGACAAGGCTTGTGAGGATGCATGCCAACAAGCGGACCCATCTTGACAGAGTAGTAGCGGGGGATATTGCTGCCGCAGGATTGAAGGATGCGGCAACGGGGGATACGCTTACCTTCCCCGATATGCCGCTGATCCTTGAATCGATAGAATTTCCGGATCCTGTAATACAGATGGCTATAGAACCCATGAGCACATCCGATGATAAAGCTCTGAACGATGCCCTTGAATCCCTTGCCACCGAAGACCCCAGTTTCAGAGTTGGGATCGATGAGGAATCAGGACAGACCCTTATCATGGGAATGGGAGAGCTTCACCTTGAGATAATTGCCAGCAGGATTCAGCGGGAAAAAGGCGTGAAAGTCAGAACCGGTAAGCCGCAGGTATCCTACAGGGAGAGCATTTCCTCCTCCGCTTCGGGCAGTGGTGAGTTCAGAAGATCCATTCAGGGTAGAGGTCACTTCGGGAATGCTGTTATAAGAGTAGAGCCGGTCGATTCGGGAATTGAATTTGTGAGTTTACTGAAAGACAAGGAATTTCCGGGTCATTTCACGGAAGCTGTAGAAAGAGGGATCATGGGTTCAGTGGGAGCAGGCCCCCTTGCCGGTTACCCTGTAGATGGGATCCGAGTTGAACTACTGGAAGCGGAACTCCACGAAACGGACTCTTCGGAAACAGGGTACGCATATGCTGGCGCCATGGCTTTAAGAGAGTGTCTGAGAAATGGTAAACCTGTTCTGAAGGAGCCTGTCATGCGCCTGGATATAATCTGTCCCTCCGATTATGTGGGTGAGGTTATCGGGGATGTTAACGCCCGCAGGGGCAGTGTTCTGAGCATGGAACCCATGGGTGAGGTGCAGTCAATAAAAGCAAGGGTTCCCCTTGCGGAACTATTTGGTTATAGTAGCGCCCTACGTTCGTTAACACAGGGTCGTGCTGGATTTTCTATGCAATTCCACGATTATGCACGTATTGCTGAAAATATTACACGGCGACTGTTGGAACAGATGGGAATCACCGGTATCAACTAGAAACCAGTGATAAATTGAGACAGGAGATATTATAGATGGCTAACAGGTTGAGGATAAAGCTCAGAGCTTACGATCACAGGCTTCTGGATCGCTCCGCTTCCGCTATCGTCAGAAGTGTTTTGAAAACTGGAGCCAGTGTTTCAGGGCCGATTCTTCTCCCAACGAAGAGATCGATCGTAACGGTATTGAGAAGTCCTCATGTGAACAAGAAATCTCGTGAACAGTTCGAGATGAAAGTACATTCACGACTTATTGATATTCAGGACCCGAATGAAGAAACCGCAGCCGCCCTCAGGTCACAGGATGTGCCCGCAGGGGTGGATGTGGAAATGAACGAAATCTAAATTCACTGTTTTCTTCTAACTGATCCGGCGCTGCCGGATTAAGAGAAACACCGCATCACCGGACAATGGCGGTTGTCTGGTGAGCGAAGCAAATAACGCTCGTCCCTCCGCCGATAAAGGGACTTCAGCGATGGGAAGTGATCTATGAGCGGACTAATGGCTCGTAAGATAGGGATGACCCGTATTTTCGGGGAGAACGGACAGGCTGTTCCCGTAACTGTGCTTGAAGCGCAGCCGAACCCTGTTACACAGGTTAAAACTGTGGAAACTGACGGGTATGACGCCCTTCAGATTGGCTACAGAACTCAGAAGAAGAAACGACTTAATAAACCCACACTCGGTCATCTTGATAAGAGTGGAGCCCCACCTGTGTCTCGATTCTGCGAGGTTTCCATACTTTCAAAAGCTACCTCAGCAGGGGAGTTCCTTGATGTAACAATGTTCAATCCCGGTGAGAAGGTCGACGTTATCGGTCTTACAAAAGGAAAGGGCTTCCAGGGGGTTGTAAAGCGTCATGGGTTTTCCGGAGGCGATGCTACTCATGGAAACAAATCTCACAGAGTTCCCGGTTCAATAGGCCAGTGCGCGACTCCGGGAAGGGTATGGAAGAACAAGAAAATGCCCGGCAGGGACGGTGGAAAGAGAGTGACTGTCCGCAACCTGGAAGTTGTACAGGTCGATTCCGAGAAGAACCTTCTGGTTCTGAAAGGTGCTGTTCCCGGAGCTAAGAACGGATACCTTCTGATCAGGAAACAGAAGTCGGGGGGTGAAAGATAACCATGGCTGACGTAAGAGTTTATACCATGAGCGGAGAAGAAGTCGGTAAAACGGATCTTCCAGAGGAGATGTTCTCTATGAATGTCTCTACTCACATTCTCTGGGAGGTCGTAAGAGCCGAATCGCTGAATTCCCGTCAGGGAACAGTCTCCACGCTTGGAAGAAGTGATGTGAAAGCATCCGGCAGAAGACCATGGCGCCAGAAAGGTACAGGTAATGCCAGAGCTGGAACCGTTGCATCTCCAATATGGAGAGGCGGCGGAGTTACATTCGGACCAAGTCCGAGGAAATGGAATATCAAGCTGAACCGGAAAGTAAGAAGGAAAGCCCTTGCCGGTATTCTCAGTGAAAGACTTGCTGAAGGAAACCTGAGAATAGTCAGAGACCTCAAATCCACCGGCAAAACACGGGAAATGACTGAATTGCTTTCGAATCACGACTGCGAAAGCAGAAAAACGGTGATTCTTGTTACAAACGGCGATAGTCTTGTTAAAAGGGCTTCCAGAAATATCCCGCATCTGAAGACAACCAGCGCTGCAAGCGTTTCCATTCACGATCTGGTCAATTCTGAAGTTGTACTCCTTTCGGAAGAGGCGATTGAACTGCTTAAGGAGAGGCTGATATGAAGGAAGCAATGCAGATTATCGTTAAACCGCTTGTCACAGAGAAAAGCACAGCTCAGAGAGAGGAATCAAATCAGTACACATTCCGCGTTATCCCCAGCGCTTCAAAAAGACAGATTGCTGCTGCGGTAGAGGAATTGTTCGATGTGCATGTCACTGATGTCAGGACTCTGAGAATGCAGGGGAAGAAAAAGCGGCTGGGTCGGAATATTGGCCGCAAACCATCATGGAAGAAAGCCATTGTTACCCTTGCCTCCGGTGATACGGTTGATTTCTTTGAGGGGGTGTAAGTAGATGAGTATGAAGCGATGGAAACCTATGACTCCTGGAACTCGGTTCAAAGTTTCCCCTGGATTCGACGAGATTACCAGGAATCATGGTGAAAAGTCTCTCATGGCACCCATGAAAAGCAAAGCCGGCAGGAACAGTAATGGACGGATCACCGCAAGACACAGAGGTGGCGGTCATAAAAGAAGGTTCAGGAAGATTGATTTTAAGCGTGAAAAATTCGGTGTACCGGGTAGAATCGCGACAATCGAGTACGATCCCAACCGCTCAGCGAGAATCGCGCTGATTCATTATGCCGATGGAGAGAAACGGTACATCATAGCCCCGGAAGGGCTTCAGGTTGGACATACGGTAGTCTCAGGACCCGATTCTCCTCCAGAGAACGGCAACCATCTTCCTCTGTCAAGAATTCCACTGGGATCAACGATTCATAATGTTGAGCTCAAACCCGGGAAATGCGGACAGATTGCACGCAGCGCCGGAACATCAATACAGCTTATGGCGCGTGCAGGAAGGTTCGCTACGCTGAAGATGCCTTCCAAGGAAACCCGTATGGTTCCGGTTAACTGTATGGCGTCAATCGGAGCGGTTGGAAATGCTGAGCATTTCCTCGTAGTGCCGGGAAAGGCTGGAAACAGCCGGTGGAAAGGCCGAAGACCCCATGTCAGGGGAGTCGCGATGAACCCGGTTGATCACCCAATGGGTGGTGGAGAAGGCAAATCCAGCGGTGGACGGCATCCCTGTTCACCCTGGGGACAGCTTGCCAAGGGATTGAGAACAAGAAAAAGTAAACCGTCTGATAAACTTATTACCAGACGAAGACCCACCGGAAAAAGGAGGAAGTAGGCTATGGCCCGTTCACTGAAGAAGGGTCCCTATATCCAAGAGAAGCTGGCTGAAAAGGTTAGTAAGATGGAAGCTTCTGGGGAGAAGAGAATAATTCAGACCTGGTCCAGAAGATCTACCATCCCTCCTGAATTCGTGGGACATACATTTGCTGTTTACAACGGACGCAAATTCGTACCAGTATATGTTGTGGAAAATATGGTCGGTCACAAGCTTGGGGAGTTTGCTCCCACAAGAACTTTCCGTGGGCACCGGGAATCCGGCTCCTCGGGAAAAAAGAAGCAGGCTAAGGTTTAGGGAGGGAATGAATGAAGGCAATAGCCAGAGCAAGATTTGTTAAAGTTCCCCCCCGCAAGGCAAGGTACATCGCGGATTTGATCCGCGGCAAGACGGTTAACCAGGCTTTATCAATTCTGATGACAGTTCCGCGGAACGCATCACGAATCATCGAGAAAACTCTGGATTCCGCCGTGGCCAACGCCATTGTGAAGGCGGAGGGAGAGCGACTCGATGTGGATGAACTGGTTGTTCAGAACGTCATTGTCGATGAAGGTCCCACAAGGATGACATGGAGACCAAGAGCTCGGGGCAGAGCTACAAGAATCAGACATAGAACAAGTCATATAGCAGTTACGGTTGTCAATATAGAAAAGGCAGCCGAACAGGGACGAGAGGAGTAGTATGGGGCAGAAAACCAATCCTGTCGGCCTCCGTCTTGGTATCAGCCGTGGCTGGGATTCCACATGGTTTGCCAGAGGCAGGAAATATGCCGAGTATCTTAAAGAAGATGCCGACATCCGCCGATACCTGGGTTCAAGACTGGAAAAAGCCAGAGTTTCCCGGATTGAGATATTCAGGAAACCGCAGGAAGTAGAAGTAGCGATCTGGACTGCACGTCCGGGTCAGGTTATCGGAAGCAAGGGTTCCAATATCGACAGGATAACCAACGAACTGAAAATCCTGGTCGGCGGTAAAACCGTTAGAACCAAGGTTCAGGAAATAAGAAAAGACAGATGTGACGCTGTACTCGTCGCCGATAAGATTGCCCGCCAGATTGAAGGCCGGGTCTCTGTCAGAAGAGCAATGAGGATGGCTATCAGAGATGCTATTACAGATGGTGCTGAAGGAATCAAGGTATCATGTGCCGGAAGGCTTGGTGGTGCGGAAATGTCCAGGGTCAACACCTATCATGAGGGCAGGGTTCCGCTTCACACCCTCAGGGCGGATATCGATTTCTCCCGGGAAGTAGCCTTTACTACCTACGGGACAATCGGAGTCAAGGTCTGGATATACAAAGGTGAAGTGCACGAGCCACCGATATCCGGTCCTGTGGATAGCAGGTGATCAGCGATGTTGATGCCCAAAAGAACTAAGTACAGAAAGCAGCACCGCGGTCGCATGAGAGGCAGAGCCAAAGGCGGCGGAAACGTAGCATTTGGTGAATACGGCCTGCAGGCACTTGAACCGGGTTGGATTACCAGCGCTCAGATCGAAGCGGCCAGAGTCGCACTCACCAGGCATGTAAAGAGAGGCGGGAAGGTCTGGATCAGAGTATTTCCGGACAAACCCGTTACTTCAACTCCTGCCGAAACCCGTATGGGTAAGGGTAAAGGTGCTGTTGATCACTGGGTTGCTGTTGTGAAACCGGGAAGAGTGATGTTCGAGCTTGAAGGGGTCCCGGTTGAACTGGCTAAATCCGCCATGAGGCTTGCCGGACACAAGCTTCCCATCAAGACCAGATTTATGGTTCGGGATAAGGAGGATATATAGATGAAAACCCATGAGCTTCGTTCGATGAGCCTTGAAGAACTTGAAGAGCATGCTCGGGAGCTCAGGCAGGAAATCTTCAACCTCAGGTTTCGCAGAACTACCCAGCCGCTGGATAACCCCCTGCGGATAAGGATTACCCGGAAAAATCTTGCCAGAGCACTTACTGTAATCAGAGAGCATGATCTGGGATTGATTTCCAGAACCGGGGAAGGAAGTTAATATGGCCGAAGCAAAAACAGGGAACAGAAGAGTTCTTACCGGAACCGTGATTTCCAACACCATGGATAAAACGGTTGTTGTGGAGGTTGTATCCCTCAAGGCACATCCGGTTTACAAGAAGCGCTATCGAACAACAAAGAAATACTACGTCCACGATGAAGAGAATCAGTGCAATTCGGGAGACAAGGTTTCGATATCTGAGACGCGACCTCTCTCGAAAACCAAGCGCTGGCGTGTTCTCGATATTGTGGAACGGGCACGATAGGAGGAATCGGCGATGATTCAGCAGGAAACAAAACTGAAAGTTGCGGACAATTCAGGTGCCCGGACAGTACAGTGTATCAGGGTTCTCGGGGGCACCAGACGCAGGTATGCAACTATCGGAGACGTTATTGTCGTCACTGTTAAGGATGCCCTGCCAGATGGTGCGGTCAAGGCCAAAGAAGTTCGAAGGGCAGTTGTTGTACGGGTTAAGAAAGAAGTGAACAGGCAGGATGGAACATCCGTCCGGTTCGGAGACAATGCAGCGGTCATACTGGATGAATCCTACCAACCGGTCGCTACAAGAATTTTCGGGCCTGTTGGACGAGAGTTGAGGGAGCATTTCATGAAAATAGTATCCCTGGCTCCGGAGGTGATCTGATGCATGTCAGAAAAGGAGACAAAGTACGTGTCCTGAGCGGAGCGGAAAGGGGCAAGGAAGGTAAGGTCCTTAAAGTATTCACGCAGAAAAATCGTGCTATCGTTGAGGGTCTGAACCTTATCAAGAGGAGTACGCGCCCTTCTTCCCGTAATCAGCAGGGAGGAATCATAGAGAAGGAAGCTGCTATGCATCTTTCCAATCTTCATGTCGTTTGTCCCGGTTGCGGGGAAGCTTCCGGTATAAAGCGGATCAGAGATGAAGAAGGCAGGCTTCAGCGACACTGCAAGGCGTGCAACGAAACAATATCAACCGGTTAGGAGGTGATCAGTGAGAACGTTGCCAAGACTCGAGAAACTTTACGTAGATGAACTTCGGGATAAGATGAAAATACGTTTTGAATACGATAACGTTAACAGAATTCCCCGCCTTCAGAAAGTCGTAATAAACATGGGGCTCGGAAGAGAAGCCATGGACAACGCGAACAACATGAAGAACGCTACCGAACAGCTTGCTACCATTACTGGTCAGTTGCCGGTGGTTGCAAAGGCCAAAAAGTCAGTTGCGGGATTCCGTCTTCGAGAGGGAACGCCTATCGGAACATTCGTTACCTTAAGAGGTGACAGAATGTGGGAATTCCTTGACAGACTCATTACGTTTTCCATACCTCAGGTAAGGGACTTCAGGGGTCTTTCCCCTAGAGGATTCGATGGGCACGGCAACTACAATTTCGGTGTTGAGGAACAGGCAATTTTCCCTGAGATCAATGTAGACAGTATTGATAAATTCAGGGGAATGAACATAACCATAGTAACAGACGCATCCACGGATGAGGAAGGCCTTGAGCTTCTTAAGCTTCTAGGCATGCCTTTCCGCACGAGTTCGCGTTAGCAGGGGGTGGAGATAAATTGGCTAGAAAAGCTCTTGTAGAAAAACAGAAGAAAACCCCCAAGTTCAAAGTCAGGAAGTACAATCGGTGCTCTCTCTGTGGGCGTCCGAGGGCCTACTTAAGAAAATACGGTATTTGTCGTATCTGTTTCCGGGATATGGTCAACAGGGGCCTTATTCCCGGCGTACGCAAGGCAAGCTGGTAGGGAGGCAAGAATATGTCAATGACAGATCCAATTGCGGATATGCTTACCCGGATTCGAAATGCTTCCCGGGCAGAACATAAAATAGTTGATATCCCTGCTTCGAAGCTGAAGACTTCAATAGCACGAACACTTTATAACAAAGGGTTCATCAGGGGTTTCAGAAAAATGGAGGATGGGAAGCAGGGCATACTGAGGGTATACCTCGCATTCACCAATAACCAATCCCTGATAGTGGGGATCAAGAGAATATCTAAACCTGGTTGCAGGGTATACGCTGATGCCGCCAATCTTCCCAGAGTAATGGGTGGACGCGGAATAGCTGTTCTTACAACTCCCAGAGGCGTTCTGACCGACGCCGAAGCAAGGAAGCAGCACGTGGGCGGCGAAGTACTGCTTCACGTCTGGTAAGGAGAGGTAGGAGCATGTCACGAATAGGCAGATTACCCATCCCAGTACCCGAAAAGGTAACAGTGACCAGTAAAAAGAACGTGGTCACCGTTAAGGGGCCGAAGGGCGAAATGAGCCTGACAATCCCCTCCGGGATCAAGGTCAAAATCGGTGATGAGATAGTACTATCACGGAAAAGTCAAACTAAGGAACTATCCATGCTTCATGGAACCATCAGAGCGCATCTTGCCAACAATATCAAGGGAGTCTCTATGGGCCACAGCAAGATCCTGATCGTTCACGGCAAAGGATACCAGGCTGAAGTTAAAGGCCGGATTCTTGAAATGCAGCTTGGCTTTTCACATAAAGTGCTATTTGAAATACCAGACGGTCTTGAGATCGTCATAAAACCCGGACAGAACACCTTTACGCTTACCGTGAACGGTATTTGCAAGCATCTGGTCGGTGCCTTCAGCGGAGAGCTGTATAAGATTAAAAAGGTTGAACCATATAATCTTATCGGATTCCGCTATTCCGATCAGCATGTCAAGCGTAAAGCTGTCAAAACAATAACCTAGTGTTAGGAGGAGACTGAAAATGGCTAAGTTAACCAGAAAACAGCGCCTCCGACGTCGACACTTCCATATAAGGAAGAGACTGTTTGGAACGGACGAAAAACCGAGGCTGCTTGTTAGAAGATCTCTGAAGCATATGGAAGCCAGTCTTATTAACGATCTGACGGGGGAGACACTGCTCACACTGACTACCAAATCAGGCAGTTTTTCAACTGTCAAGAAGGAAAGTAAATGCGAACAGGCTTCCAGACTCGGCAAACTTGTTGCCGACAGGGCTAAGGAAAAGGGTATTGATCAAGCTGTCTTTGACCGTGGTGGACATGCCTATCACGGTAGAGTCAAAGCACTGGCGGAAAATGCCCGTGAAGCCGGCCTCAGGTTATAGAAGGGACAGTCATTACATTGGATAGAACAAAGAATAAGAAGGACAGATCTAATCAGAAGCAGAAGCCGAGGGTTTCAAAACTCGAAGAAGCTGGACTGATCGACAGGCTTATTGCCGTAAACAGGGTAGCAAAGGTTACTAAAGGTGGTAGAAACTTCGGATTCAACGCGATTGTTGCGGTTGGAGACGCCAAAGGGAAAGTTGGAGTTGGACTGGGCAAAGCGACCGAATTACCGGAGGCTATAAGGAAAGCACAGGATTGTGCTCGAAAGAACATGATCAGCATCCCACTGATAGATAACCGGACGATTCCTCACAAGATCCTGGGCAGACATGGCGCTGGTAAGGTCATGCTTCGCCCGGCCAGTTCCGGTACAGGTGTTATCGCAGGATCCGCAGTCAGGGCAGTGATGGAATGTGCGGGGATAAAGGATGTGCTTACTAAATCCCAGGGTTCCAATAATCCTCATAACGTTGTCAAAGCTACCATGACTGGCCTGAAGGATCTTGTTCTGATCGACAGAGTCAGCGGATACCGACAGGCAGCTGTGGCCAGAAGGGGAAATGATGGCTGACAGGAAACTCAGAATAACCCAGATTAAGAGTGCAATCGGCCGTAAAGAAGTGCAGAAGCGCACTCTTAAAGCTCTCGGACTGAAAAGACTGCATCAAACCGTTATTCATCCTGACAGACCGGAAATACGCGGGATGGTAAACAGAGTTTTTCATCTTCTAGAGGTCGAGGAGGTTGAATAATGAGACGCTTACAGCATCTGAGACCTGCCAGGGGGGCTACTAAAGCCTCTTCCAGGCGAGGTCGCGGACGGGGTAGCGGCACCGGCGGAACCTCAGGCAAAGGCCATAAGGGACAGAGGGCCAGAAGCAGTATTCAGCCCTGGTTCGAAGGTGGCCAGATGCCTATACAGAGACGCATGAGCCATAAGGGATTCAACAATGCACGGTTTGCAAAGACGTTTCAGATAGTCAATGTTGAGAGTCTTGACAGGTTTGCTGCGGACAGTGTAGTAACGCCTGAGATAATGAAGGAAGCTGGGCTGGTTTCTTCTCGATTCCGCCCCGTGAAGATCCTTGGAAGAGGGGAACTGAAGAAGGCACTAACCGTATGTGCTCATTCATTCAGTTCCAGTGCTTCAGAGATGATTGAATCCGTCGGGGGCTCGGTGGAGGTGCTTTCTTAATGCGTGGTTTTGAGAATATCCTGAAGATTCCGGAGCTGAGGAAGAAGATATTCTATACTTTCCTTCTGCTTGCGGTTTACAGGGTAGGGGGCCATATACCGGTTCCAGGAATCGATGGTGATGCTCTCAACCAGGCATTCAGCAGCGGCGGCGGATTAATGGGTATGTATGACCTGTTTGTAGGAGGAGCTCTTCGGCGGGCTTCGGTATTTGCCCTTGGCATAATGCCGTATATCTCAGCATCGATCATCATACAGCTTCTGACTTCGGTATTTCCCTACTTCGAGAGACTGAAAAAGGAGGGCGAAGCCGGACGCCAGAAAATAACTGAAATCACAAGGTACGGTACCGTACTTCTTGCGATGATACAGGGACTTGGTATTTCGCAGTACCTGATAGGTCTTAATAACCAGGGTATGATGATAGTACCGAATCCGGGTCTTGCATTTACTATTCAGACCGTTGTAACTCTCATAACCGGTACGATATTCGTCATGTGGCTAGGTGAGCGGATAACGGAGCGGGGTATAGGCAACGGTATCAGCCTTATAATTTTCGCCGGAATCGTAGGCAGGCTTCCGGGGGCATTAGTGTCCATCTATCAGGACGTGTTCGTGCTTCAGCAGACCGGTTTCATAACCGCGATCTTCCTGGGCATTTTCATGTTTGCTATTGTAGCATTTGTTGTCCTCATGACTGAATCACAGCGAAGGATACCTGTTACCTACGCCAAACAGGTCAGGGGCAGGAAGGTCTACGGTGGCCAGAGCACCCATATTCCACTGAGGTTGAATACAGCCGGTGTTATACCGGTCATTTTTGCCCAGGCGTTTATGATGTTTCCCAGCAGCATAGCGATGTTCTTCCCCAATTCAGGGATAGATACGTGGGTAAACACGCATCTTGCACCTGGGGGAGTTGTTTATATAACCATATACTCCCTCCTGATCATCCTCTTCGCATACGTCTATACAGCAATAACCTTCAATCCACAGGACCTTGCTGAAAACATGAAGAAATACGGGGGGTTCATACCCGGAAGAAAACCCGGGAAGAGTACCGCGAAGTACATAGAGAAGGTACTTGTAAGGGTTACGCTGCCGGGATCGCTCTTCCTGGCTGCTATTGCAGTTCTGCCTATGCTCATGACCAGGCACGCCAATGTTAACTTCATGTTCGGCGGCACCAGCCTGCTTATCGTTGTCGGTGTTGCCCTCGAGACGCTCAGGCAGATCGAGACACATCTCCTTATGAGGCACTACGACGGATTCCTGAGTAAAGGCAAGATAAGAGGAAGAAGGTAACATGCGGATTACCTTCTTTGGACCACCGGGCTCCGGAAAGGGCACACAGGCGGATAGAATATCCTCCTGCTTCGGCCTGCAGCATATTTCAACAGGTATGCTTTTCCGAGAAGAGATTAAAAGTGGTTCAGAGCTGGGGAATCACATACGCAGACGGGTTGAACTGGGACATCTCGTAAGCGATGAGGTCGTTAACGAAGAAGTTCTGAAAAGAATAGAGAACGTCAGCGACTTCCTTCTCGACGGTTATCCAAGAAATCTGCCGCAGGCGGAATGCCTTGATAAATTCCTTGAGATCAATGAAAAACCACTGTCCGGGGCGGTTTTCATACAGATTTCGGACGAGGAGGTCATAAGAAGGCTTACCGGAAGGCTCGTTTGCAACTGCCAGGGTGGTAACCGGATGATGAACGATGACAGCCACAAAGAAGGTAATACATGTCCGGTTTGTGGTCGGGCCTTCGTAAGACGTGCCGATGACAGTCTGGAAGTAATTAGATTCAGGCTTGAACAGGACCACAATCTCAATATTCGCCTTCTGAAGTTCTACGAAAACAGACTTATTGAGATCGATGGTTCCGGTACAATAGATCAGGTGAACGAAAGAATCAGAAAAGAGCTGCTGACATGGGCATAATTGCCGGTGGAGATATCGATCTTATGAGGGAGTCCGGCAGAATAGTCAGACTTGCTCTTGAAGAGATGAAATCCTTCATTGAACCGGGAGTTTCTACAAGTGAGATCGGAGCTGTTGGAAGGAAAGTAATCGAAGCCGAGGGGGCGATACCATCTTTCCTTGGCTATAACGGTTTTCCGGCGGCAGTGTGTGTTTCAATCAACCATGAGGTTGTGCACGGCATTCCTTCCTCCCAAAGGATAGTGAAGGATGGAGATCTCGTCAGTATTGATGTTGGAGCCTTTAAGAACGGTTTCCATGGAGATGCCGCCGATACAGTAGTTATCGGGCTGGCTGATCCTCGGGCAATGCTGCTGGTTAAAACGGTGTACGAAGCCCGGGATAAGGGCATCGAAACCGCCAGACCTGGAAACACTCTGGGTGATATTGGTTCGGTGATTCAGGATCATGTGGAAGCCCAGGGATTCAGTGTTGTCAGGGCGCTTGTGGGTCATGGTATAGGCAGAAAGCTGCACGAACCGCCCCAGGTACCCAATTTCGGTAGAGCGGGAAGAGGGATGAAGATTGCAGAGGGTCTTACTCTGGCCATAGAACCGATGATTAATATCGGTGGATACAGAGTCAATACGCTGCAGGATAACTGGACCATTGTTACCGCTGATGGCAGCCTCTCTGCTCATGCCGAACACTCTATCGTTGTATGTGGTGATGAACCGCTGATATTGACGGCATGATGATAATTACCAATGATATGCGTTCTGTTACAATTTTAGAGAGGATTAACTGTGGCTAAGAATGTTCCAAGAGATGGAACCGTAGTTGATACGCTGCCGAATTATCAGTGCCGTGTTGAACTTGATGGAATGAATGGACATGTGGCTCTGTGCTACATATCAGGTAAAATGCGAATGAACAATATACGGATTCTGGTGGGTGACAGGGTAACGGTTGAGCTCTCACCATATGACCTGAACCGTGGCCGTATTACTTACAGGTATAAGTGAGGATCGAACAATGAAGGTACGCAGCTCAGTCAAAAAGATCTGTGAATACTGCAGAATAATTCGAAGACGCGGGAGGGTTCTTGTAATCTGTTCTCGCAACCCAAAGCATAAACAGAGACAGGGATAAATAGAGATCAAGGCAATTATGGAGGTAATCAGTGGCAAGAATCGCAGGAATTGATCTTCCACCTAGAAAGCATATTCTATATGCACTGCCATATATTTATGGAATAGGTCTGGCTTCCTCAAGAGATATTCTTGAGAAAGCGGGAATAGATTTCACTGTAAAAACAGATGATCTTACGGAAACAGAAGTAGCCGCTCTCAGAAAAGTCATCGATGCCGACTATAAGGTGGAAGGTGCGTTGAGAGCGGAAGTAAACATGAACAAAAAGAGGCTGATGGATATCCGGTGCTACCGCGGGCTTCGGCATCGCAGAGGACTTCCGGTCCGAGGCCAGAGAACCCGTACAAATGCCCGTACATGTAAAGGACCCAAGTTCGGGCGAAAGAAACGTTAGGAGGCGGTTGTGCCAAAAGGATCCAAGGCGAAGGCCAGTAAAAAAGCCACTAAAAAGAAAACATTAAAAGTAACTGATGTTCACGGCATAGCTCATGTGAAATCCTCGTTCAATAACACAATGATAACAATCACTGATAGAAACGGAAATGTTATTACCTGGGCAAGCGGAGGAACCACTGGAGTTAAAGGGACACGAAAGGGAACCGCATTCGCCTCCGGGCAGGCAGCGGTTCAGGCGGCTGAGAAGGCAATGGAAGCGGGATTGAAGAAAGTGGAGATCTGGGTAAGAGGACCCGGATCAGGACGTGAAGCCGCAGTCAGGGCTCTCCAGTCAACCAATCTTGAGGTAACAGCAATAAAGGATCAAACCCGGATACCGCACAACGGGTGTCGTCCATCGAAGCGCCGACGCGGCTAGCATGAATTAATAGTCCTCAAGGGGCTTAACACACCCGGGTTGCCAACCCGGGAGGAGGATCAGATGTTATATAAGAGTCTATATCTTCCGGATATGATCAAATGGGAGGAAGATTCTCTCTCCGATACATTCGGCAGGCTTGAGATTACCCCACTGGAAAGAGGTTTCGGACGGACACTGGGCAATGCCCTCAGAAGAGTGCTTCTCTCTTTGCTCGAGGGTTTCGCACCCGTTTCTCTTTCAATCGAAGGAGTTGAACATCAGTTTTCCACAGTTCCCGGCGTTATCCAGGATGTAACGGAACTGGTTCTCAACGTAAAATCTCTGATTTTCAATCTCCAGGGAGAGAGAAAGGGTTCCATCAGACTGAACGTTTCCGGAAAGGGAGAGTTCACAGCCAAAGACCTTAGCGGGGACAAGCATGTGAGTGTTATCAACCTGGATCAGGAAATTGCGCAGCTGGACGGCACCGGAAAGCTTTCCATGGAGATATCTGTTGAGAAAGGGAAAGGCTATATCCCTGCCGATGAGTGGAGTATTCATGGAAAGGAAGAGAAGGCTGGAACTATCCTTCTTGACTCATGGTTCTGCCCTGTAAGGAAGGTTAATTACCAGGTGACAAGCGCCAGGGTCGGAGACAGAACCGATTACGATCATCTTATCATGGATATAGAGACAGATGGAAGCATCGACCCCAAGGAAGCAGTGAATGAAGCCTGTGAGATAATCATTGAGCATCTTCAGATGATACCAGGCGGTCTGGAGCCGGAGGAAAAGCCGGATCTTATTAATGAGGAAAAAGACAGCAAGAACGATTTTCTGTCCTTTGCAGTTGATGATACTGACATTCCTACCAGGATAGCGAATGTGCTGAAATCGGCAGGAATTCAAACTGTAAGAGACCTGATTGAAACCAAGAGCGCGGACATTCTGAAGATCGGCGGGTTCGGCCCCTCTTCACTGGATACCGTAAACGAGGTTCTCAAAAAACAGAATCTATCAATAGACGACTGATACCCAGTCGCCGGGAGAACTGACATGCGTCACAGAAAAAAAATTGCCAAGCTGGGAAGGAAACCTGAAGCGAGAAGAAGAATGCTTCGTAACCTGGTTACCTCTCTGATAATGGAGGAGAGGATCACGACCAGCCTGGCACGGGCAAAAGCTGCGAGAAGTGCTGCGGAGAAGATAATAACAAAGGGTAGAAAAGATTCGCTTCATGCGAGAAGGCATGTAGCGAGATACGTTTACGGAAGCAAAGTGGTTCAGAAGGTTTTCAATGAGCTGGGACCCCGCTATGTAGACCGAAACGGTGGATACACACGTATTCTTAAGCTCGGCCCCAGAAAGGGAGATGCTGCTGAAGCATGCATTCTTGAGCTGGTTGATTCGCCCGTTGAATTTACTTCAGACAGCAAGTAGCGTTTGCGGCATAAGCTTGAAAAAATAGCCGTTCTGACCAGCGGGGGTGATGCCCCCGGGATGAACGCCTGCATAAGGGCCACGGTAAGGAGAGCTCTTAACCGTGGCCTTTCCATATCCGGTGTCAGAAAAGGGTACGAAGGTCTGATAGA
>CAZUYF010000012.1:17138-19864 GCA_964624675.1 uncultured bacterium | reverse complement strand
GTTTCCGACCTGTTTCTGAAGTAGTTGTCGACATTTATCAGCCTGGCGCCGAAACCCTGCGCAACGAGATAAGTTCTTAATAATCTTGCAAATGTCGTCTTGCCGCTTGAAGACGGCCCTGCGATCGTTATTATTCTTCTTGTCGGAAAATCCTTTTTCAGCTGCTGTACTATCTGAACCATTCTGTATGTCTGATAGAAATGGCTCATGATCACCAGCTGCCTGCCTCCATCTTCCTCAATGCGCCTGTTGAGCTGATCTATGTTCTGAACGCCCATCCTGGCTATATGCTTCTCTTCAAGGTCGAATTCCTTGTTAAGCTTCTTTCTGGGAACCCATACGTCTATTTCAGGCCAGGAAGCGGAACCTGGGAATCTCAGGACAAAATCCCGCTCAAGCGGCTTCAGATCCCACTTTGTCAGCCATGAGGTGTCCGGCACTGAAGGTCCCATAGCGAACGCGCAGCTGTCGCACAGCCTGTTTCCCCTTATCGCCCGTTTTCCCGAACTCCAGGATAACAGCTCAAGGAACTCTTCAGGCAGGTCATCCGCATCATCGGAATCGTATTTGACCGTTTCTATGGGAATTGCCTCTTCAACTATTCGCTCAAGCTCCCATGTAAGCCTCTTTACGATCTCTTCCGATGTCATATCGGGTCTGTTTATCAGCCTGCATCTGTATCCAAGGGATATCGAATGTTCAACCCAGAGCTGCGCATCGGGGAATTTCCTCTTCACAGCCTGGTCCAGAGCCAGGATCAAGCCTCTTCTGTATATCTCCCTGCCCTCTCCCGAACCGGCCGGGATCTTTTTAACCTCAGTGCCCTCTGGAATTTCGTTTGAAAGTGATACTATTCTCCCGTTGTGGAGTTTGTACGCTATTGTCTGTTTCTTAATCAAAATTCCTCCATGCGGATCATGATTTCATTTTCAGGAAATTTCTCTCTGTAAAGATACAGATGCCAACCTCTTTAGTAAAGCAAACGCAGAATTCGTACTTTTCTAGATTTTTCTGAGGATGTTTTTCCATGCAGAATATCACCTTTCAATATCGTGTAACTCTTCATAACATGGTATATTATAGACATCATAAATTACCTGTATTATTACTGTTCCTAAGTGCAAATAGTGATGTCCCAATGTACTATGTCGTTTTATTCGCAAGAACACGGAATTCAGCATTAAAATTTCAATAACCTGATATACAGTTTCGATCCGGATATTCTCGGTACATGGGGCTGTGACAATATTTATGTTTTTAATTAATAATAAAATGCCTTTGACCGATGGTGGGATAAATCTTATCAATCTTCGTCATGTGGTACCCACAGGTATGCAATAATAAGTTTATCAAATCTTCTTATGGTGAGTTACGGGGTGAACCACCACTGTTGCCATGAAGAAACATCACCGTTCTTTGCGAAGGAAAGGTATTTTGTCGTACTTTTTTTGAATTTTGAGTTTTTACCTCCCCCCTGAAAAATACGGGTGTGTCAAAAATCGAAATTTCGGAAGATGGAGAGGTAAAATGAAAAAACTGATATCTTCTGATTTTTCAGAAATTCAGGAAATTGGAACTGAAATCGAACCTGAAGATAAATTAATGGAATACCTGCAGAATTTTCGATGTACAAACTATGAAAGCGTAAAATGCAGAAAATTCTCTGATTCTTGAAAAAAACGATAAACTTGACCTATGAAGGTTTCTGGAGAATCTTATGGGTATTGTTGGGTAAAATGAAATTTCTATCTGAGAGGTAATAAATGACTCTATTTTTTCTGATCCTTGCAACTTCGCTGGCTACTCCCCCCCCGCTGCTTGAGGCGGAGGACACAATAGCCAGAGGCGCTACGGCAATGTATACGATATCCCTTGAAGAGGGACTGGATTACTGGATTCTCCTGAATTTCGAAGACAGGATGGATCTTGACATAATCATAGCCTCGGATGAAATGAACTATGACGAATTTATTCAACTGCCCTATTTCGAGGATTTCATGTACGCGAGGGGCTTCGCCATAGCTGAAGGGGCAACGGAGGGAACCGAAGATCTGGTGCTCACAGCGCCCTATACCGGAACAGCCTACATAATAATCCACGATATAGGTGAGACCGGCGGGGAATACCATCTCAGACTATTCTGACATATCATCCGACTTCACTGTCCTCTCCCTCAACAGAAGGGTATCCGAACTCCTTTCTACCGCTTTCCCGCACCCCGTATGGGTAAGAGGAGAAATCGCTGAAGTTTCAGATTCAAATGCAAGAGGGCACACGTATTTCAGGCTTATAGAGCCATCCCCCGATGGAATGGGCCAGCCTCTTGCAGTTATAGACTGCGCTCTTTTTGCCGGCAGCCGTCCCCTCGTCATAAGAGCATTCGCACGGGTGGGAGAGGTATTTCAACTCACAGAGGGTATGACGCTAAGAATTCAGGGCAGGATAACGCTCTGGGACAAAGGCGGCAGATATCAGCTTATTGTCGAGCAGATCGATCCCTCCTGGACCATGGGAAACCAGGCTCACAAACTTCGCAGGCTTGTTGACAAGCTCAGGAAAGATGGAATCCTGGAGATGAACGCCGAACTTCGTATACCTCTTGCTCCCTTGAATGTAGGTCTTATTACAGCTCAGGGATCAGCGGCTGAGCAGGATTTCATACAGGGACTTGTCGAAAGCAGGTATCCTTTCAGGATATTCGCAGCGTACGCCCCCATGCAGGGAGA